>JAEZIH010000142.1 GCA_023416055.1 Pseudomonadota bacterium
TTCGTCCCGTCGTCGCTGAGCGAGCTGGGCGCCGCGGTGCAGGCTTGCCGCCGCTGCCCGCTGTGGCGCGATGCGACCCAGGGCGTGTGCGGCGAGGGACCGAGGAAGGCGCGGCTGATGATCGTCGGCGAACAGCCGGGCGATCAGGAGGACCTCGCGGGTCAACCCTTCGTCGGTCCGGCCGGAAAGGTGCTGGACGCCGCGCTGGACGAAGCCGGCATCGATCGGGACGACGTCTTCGTCACCAACGCCGTCAAGCACTTCAAGCATGAGCCGCGCGGCAAGCGGCGGCTGCACAAGACGCCGAACAACGCCGAGGTCAGCGCCTGCCGATGGTGGCTGGACGCCGAGCGTCGGCTGGTGAAGCCCAAGGTGATCCTCGCCATGGGCGCGACAGCCGGTCTGGGGGTATTGGGCCGCAAACCGGCCGTGACGAAGGAGCGCGGCCGGCCGATCCCGCTGACGGACGGCGCCGCGGCCTTGCTGACCGTCCATCCTTCCTACCTGCTGCGCATCCCGGACGCCGCCGCCAAGGCTGCCGAACGGGCGCGGTTCGTGGCCGATCTGCAGCAGGTCAGGTCACTGCTCTAGTTCGCCTTTCACCGTGTCTGAACGAATACGCCCGGGCGGCGTTGTTCGGCCCTGCCCCAGCTTTGCCGTGCTCCGGCCGTAGGCAAAGCGAACGGCGCAATCTAGGTAGGGGCATGGCCGCAGCGGACTTCCGGATCGATGAGGGCGACGGTCGCCTGACGCTGAGCCTGGTCGGCGACTGGGCGGCGACCAGCCTCGGGCGCATCTCGGGCCGGCTGGATGAGGAACTGCACCAGCGCTGCATTGACGCTGTGGACCTGAGCGAACTCGGCCGTTTCGATACGGCCGGCGCCTTGGCCATCGTGCAGGCCAGCAACTGCGTTCTGCCGAAATCGGCGTGGGAGCAGCGACCCGAGGCCGGACGCATCTACGCCCTGGTCGAACGCCTCGAGCGCGAGAGCCCGCCGCCGCCGCGCCGTTCGCCGGCGCTGGTGCGCGGCTTCGCCAAGATCGGCCGGGGCGTGCAGGACTTCCTCGCCGAGATCACACTCTCGCTGGCCTTCCTCGGTCGCCTGATCGTGGCCGCCGGCTCCGCCCTGAAGCACCCCCGCCGGATCCGTTGGGCCGCCTGGGTCAGCCAGACCGAGCGGGCCGGTCTGGACGCGATCCCGATCGTCGCCGTGACCAGCTTCTTCATCGGGGCGGTGGTCGCCTTCATCGGGGCCGACCTGCTGAGCCAGTTCGGCTTTGACGTCTTCGCCGTCGAGTTGATCGCCATCTCTGTGCTGCGCGAGTTCGCCGTGGTCATCGCCGCCGTCCTGCTGGCCGGCCGGTCCGCTTCGTCCTTCGCGGCCGAGGTGGGTTCGATGAAGATGAACCAGGAGATCGACGCCATGCGGGTCATGGGCGTGGATCCCTTCCAGGCCCTGGTCATCCCGCGGTTGGCGGCGCTTGTCCTGATGCTCCCGCTGCTGACCTTCGTCGGCATGGTGACCGGCCTCTTCGGCGGCCTGCTGGTGGCGTGGAGCCAGCTGTCGCTGGGACCAGCCTTCTTCATCCAGCGCATGGTCGACATCCAGGATATCGGCAACCACCTGTTCGTGGGCCTCTCCAAGGCGCCCGTCTTCGCCATCGTGGTGGCCGGCATCGGCTGCCGGCAGGGCATGGCCGTGGCGGGGGACGTCGAGAGCCTGGGCCGCCGCGTCACCGCCGCCGTGGTGCAGGCCATCTTCGCCATCATCCTGCTCGACGCCCTGTTCGCCCTCACCTACCTGGAGATCGGCATATGAGCGAGCCGGTCATCGAAGTGCGCGGCTTGGTCAGTCAGTTCGGCGAGCGGGTCATTCACGAGAACCTCGACCTCGAGGTCGAGCGCGGCGAAGTGCTGGGCGTGGTCGGCGGCTCGGGCTCAGGCAAGACGGTGATGCTCAACTCCATCATCGGGCTGAAGGAGCCGGAGGGCGGGACCATCAAGGTGCTGGGTCATGACATCACGGACATGAGCCGTGAGCAGGCCGCCGACGTCGAGCGCCGCACCGGGGTGTTGTTCCAGCAGGGGGCGCTGTTCTCGTCCCTGACCGTCATTGACAATGTCGCCTCGCCGCTCGTCGAGCACACCAGCCTGCCCAGGGAGGTGATCCGCGAGCTGGCCGAGATGAAGATCGCCATGGTCGGGCTGAAGCCGGAGGCGCACTATCTGAAACCGGCCGAGCTTTCGGGCGGCATGCGCAAGCGGGTCGGCCTCGCGCGGGCGCTGGCGCTGGATCCCGAGCTGCTGTTCCTGGACGAACCGACGGCGGGGCTGGACCCGATCGGCGCCGGCGCGTTTGACGACCTGATCCGGCAGCTTTCGGACGACCTGGGCCTGACCGTGTTCATGATCACCCACGATCTCGACTCGCTCTACGCGATCACCGACAAGGTCGCGGTGGTGGCCGACAAGCGCATCGTCGCCAAGGCGACGGTGCAGGAGCTGGAGCAGTCGGATCATCCCTGGATCAGGGAGTATTTCCTGGGACCGCGCGGACGCGCCGTCCACAAGGCCGCCTGAGGAGAGCGGGACGAGATGGAGAGAGACGCCCACTACGCCGCCGTCGGCATCGCCACAGTGGCCCTGCTCGCCGCCCTGGCGGTGTTCGCCATCTGGCTGGCGCGCCTGCAGTTCAACAGCGATTACGACGTCTATGACATCGTCTTCTACGGTCCCGTGCGCGGACTGTCGGAAGGCGGCGAGGTGCACTTCAACGGCATCCGGGTCGGCGAGGTGACCGATCTGAACCTCGATCCCAACAAGGGCGACCAGGTCATCGCCCGCATCCGCGTGGACGGCACCACCCCGATCCGCGTGACCTCCCGCGCCCAGCTGGAGCCGCAGGGCATCACCGGGCTGAACTACATCCAGATCACCGCCGGCAATCCGAACAGCGCCATCCTGAAGGCCCAGTATCCGGACAACGTCGTGCCGGTGATCCAGAGCCAGCCGTCGCCGATCGCCGAGCTGCTTTCGGGATCTGGCACCGTGCTGGCCCAGACCGTGGACGCCCTCAACCGGATCAACCGCGTCCTGTCGGATGACAATGTCCGGTCCTTCTCCACCAGCCTGAAGAACATCGAAAGCCTGACCACCGAGCTGGAGGCCCGCAAGGGAATGCTGCAGCAGCTGGAGCAGGCCCTGACCCGCGCCAACGCCGCCGTCGCCGAATACGAGGCGCTGGCCGTCAGCACCCGGCAGGTGGTCGAGACGGACGGCCGTCAGGCGGTGGCCAACATCAACAGCGCGGCCGAGGACGCGCGCGGCGCCATCGCCTCGATCAACCGCATCGCCACCGGCGCCGAAGGGCCCGTCAACGAGTTCGTCACCACCGGCCTGCCGCAGATGCAGCAGGCCATCCAGGGGCTGGACGAGGCGACCCGCTCGCTGGAGCGGCTCATCGACGAGGTGCGCACCAGTCCGCGCGATTTCATCGGCCGCGCGCCGAGCAAGGAAATGGAGGTCCAGCCGTGATGCGGTCTTCGATCAGCCTCGCCGCCGCGGCGGCCGCCCTCGCCCTGTCGGGCTGCGCTCTGCTGTCCTCGCCCGATCCGGTGCAGACCTATCGCTTCGGCGGGCCGGCTGCGGCCTCGGCGGCGTCTGAGGGCCGCACGGACCTGACGCTCGTCAATCTGCGGCGGGTGCAGTTCCCGGAGGCCGTCGGCGGGGACAAGATCCTCGGCGTCACCGGGACGGAGACCGCCTATATCGCCGGCGCGCGCTGGGTGTCGCCGGCGGCGGACCTCTACATGGAGAGCCTGGAGAACGCCTTCGCGGCCCAGGCGCAGCGCGTGCGGCTGATCGGGCCGCGCGAGCTGATCCGGGGCGGTCGCTCGCTGGATATCGACATCCGCGCCTTCGAGGCCCGCTACGATGCGCCGGGCGCTGCGCCGCTGATCGTGGTCACGGCGCGGGCGCGGCTGCTGGCCCTGCCCGAAAGGACGGTGGTGGCTGAGCGGACCCTGACCGTCCAGCAGCCGGCGGCGGCGAACAGGGTCTCGGCCATCGTCGAGGCCTTCGATGTGGCCACGCGCGATCTGAACACCCAGCTGGTCGGCTGGACGGACGCCAACGCCGGCTGATCAGAGGCGGGAGCGAAGGGCGGCGAGCCGGTCCAGGACCTGGGTTCGCCGCTCCCCCGAGGCTGCGAGGTCGGCCATCGCCTGCTCCAGACGGGTCGCGGCGGCGTCGCGGGAGGCGAGCAGGCCTGCTCCGTCCGGGCGCACCTTCTTCGGACGCTTGCCGGCGAGGCCGAGGGCCTCGAGCCAGGACTGACGCCAGTCCTCCAGCCCCTTCGCGCAGGCCTTCATCGCCTCGGCGCCGCGGGCGTCGGCGTTCTGCACCCCGCGGACCAGCGGCAGGGCGGCCAGGGCGGCGGCGCGGCAGGCGTCCAGCGCCTCCATCCGGATCGCCAGCGGGTGCGGCTCCTCCTCCGTCGCCGGAGGCTGCCCGTCGAGGCGGCGCCGTGCGGCCAGACGATGGGCGTCCAGCTCTACAAGCGCGTCGCGGATTTCGGTCCAGACGGCGTCGAGGCCGGCGGAGCGGCGGGCCGCCGCCTCCACGCCGGCGGACAGGTCGCCGGCGGCCTGGGTCAGGTC
>JAEZIH010000178.1 GCA_023416055.1 Pseudomonadota bacterium
CCCGTCGAGGGCGACCGTAAGTCTGTGGACCGAGCCGCTCATGCCAACCCCATCGCGTGTTCGGCGCGGCGATAGAGCCAGGCCAGGCGAACCGCCAACCAGACCCCGGCGAGGGGGCCCACGGTGCAACCGAGCGCAAGCACGAGGGCGGTCTCGATCTGCGCAAGCAATCGAGCCGACGCGGCGGTGCGGGACGCTGCGTGCATCAACTCAAGCGTCCGAAGGCCCGCGCCAATCGCCGCGCCGGCGAGGACGCCGAGGCCGGAGCTCACGGCGAGGGCGACGGCCACGAGGGCGACGACAAGCACTCTCACCCCCAGCACATCCAACGCGAGCCGGCGGAAACTGGTCGGCTCGAAGGTGAGCAGGCGCACGACTGCAAGGTCGAAGCGGAGGATGAGCACGGTTCCCAGGAAAGCGAGGGCGGCCGCGGCGCCTTCGGTCACCGGCCGGAGCCGGGGATCGGCTTCGATGAAGCCGAGGGCTCCGGCGCCGATCCATGCGAGTCCGGCCCAGAGCCCCCGCGGCAGCCGGGATCGAATTTGGCAAAGGTCGATCCACGCAAGCCTGAATGCGCGATCACGGATGGCGGGCGAACCCCTCCTTCCCCTGGTTGCGAAGGTGGGCAGCCGCAGGCGCGGCAGTGGCGGGGCCAGCTGAATAGCCGATCCGGAGACGACGCCCGCTGCGGCAAGCACGACGACGGCGGCGCAGAGCCTATCCGGCCTCCAGCCCATGGCCAGGGCGGGGGGCAGCATCAGCGCGGCGACAGCGGCCAGTCCGAGGAGCCCCCTCAGACCGAGCCACAGCCCCAGGGCGAGACCATCCTCCGCCAGTTCCGCGAGCGGGCCGGCGCGCAGACGAGGCAAGGGTCGCAAGGCGAGGCCGAACGCCCAGCCGAGCACCGCCGCCGCCCCCAGGATGAGGTCCGGCGGCAGCTGGCTCCCGCGCGTCGCGATCGCCCACCCACCGCCGACCGCCGTCCCCGCCATCAGGCAAAGGAGGGCGACGACGGCGAGGGGATCGCCGCGCAGGGCGTCGGCCACGCCCAGGGCCCGGCGCAGGTCGTAGCGGAACAGGTTGGTGAGGGCGTTCAGGCGAGTCGGTCCATCGGTCGTAGCGGCCAGCGTGGCCGCAGGGCGGCTTTGAGGCAACCGGCGCTCAGCCCGTCTCGACCAGTGTGTCCGCGCGACTTCCCCATTCGGCCCAGCTGCCGTCGTAGAGCCGGAATGGGCGGCCAAGGGCGGCCAGTCCCAGGCCAAGGATGGCGGCGGTGACGCCCGAACCGCAGGTGGTGATCACCGGCAGATCGAGGTTGACGCCGGCGCCGGCGAAGACCGCCTGCAGCTCCGCCTCCGGCTTCATCCGCCCGTCGGCGGCCAGCAGTGCGGCGAAAGGGAGGTTGCCCGCGCCCGGCATATGCCCTGCCCGCAGGCCGGGTCGCGGCTCGGGCTCGTCGCCGCGAAAGCGTGGGGCGGAGCGCGCGTCCAGCACCTGGCCTCCAGCTCCAAGGGCGGTTTGTACATCGTTCAGCGCGGCGACCGCGGCGCGATCCAGGGAGGCGCGGAAGGCGACGGGCCGGGACTTTGGGGCCGGGCCCCTCTCCATCGCCAGGCCGGCGGCGCGCCAGGCGGGTAGGCCGCCGTCCAGCACCTGCACGCGTGTGGCCCCCATCGCCTTCAGCATCCACCAGGCGCGCGGGGCGGACCACAGGCCGACGCTGTCGTAGACCACGATGTGATCGCGCTCCGACAGGCCGAGCGCGCCCATGCGGGCGGCGAAGGCCTCCGGCGTGGGCAGCATGTGGGGCAGGGGACTGTCCCGGTCGGAACTGGCCTCGAGGTCGAAGAAGACGGCGCCGGGCAGGCGCGCGGCCTCGAAATCGGGGCGGCAGTCGCGGCCGTCCAGCCGCCAGCTGGCGTCCACGACACGCAGATCGGGAGCGCCGAGGCGCCCGGCGAGGTCGTTAGCGGAGATCAGGGGGCTGTCGGGCATGGCGGCCAGACTGCGCCGGGCGTCAGGGCTTCGCCAGCGCCAGCTGGATCACGTCGGTGCGGCCGAAGCGGAAACCGGCTTCGCAATAGGCGAGATAGAAGCGCCACAGGCGCTGGAACCGCTCGTCGAAGCCGGGCATGCGGCTGATCTCCGGCCAGGCGGCCTGGAAGCGCTCGTCCCACAGCCTGAGGGTCTCGGCGTAGTCGCGGCCGAAGCGCTCGACGCCCCCCCAGGCGAGGCCCGCGTTGTCGATCACCGGCCTCAGCGCCGCCTCGGAGGGCAGCATGCCGCCAGGGAAGATGTACTTCTGGATGAAGTCGGCGCGTTTGAGGTAGCCGCCGAAGTGTGCGTCCTCGATGGTGATGATCTGCAGCCCGGCCTTGCCGCCCGGCGGCAGCACCTCGTGGATCTTGCCGAAGTAGGCCGGCCAGTACTCCTGCCCGACAGCCTCGAACATCTCGATCGAGGCGACGCGGTCGAAGCGGCCCTCGACGTCGCGATAGTCGATCAGGCGGATGTCGGCGCGCTCGGACAGGCCGGCGTTGAACATGCGCTGGCGGGCGAAATCGTACTGCTGCTGCGAGATGGTGATGCCGGGGACCCGGGCCCCGATCTCCTTCGCAGCGAACTCGGCGAAGCCGCCCCAGCCGCAGCCGATCTCGAGCACGGACTGGCCGGCCTGCAGGTCCATGGTGCGGGCGAGGGCGGCGTACTTCTCCCGCTGGGCCGAATCCAGCGCCATGCCCTCGCGGCTGAAGCGCGCCGAGGAATAGGTCATCGTCGGGTCCAGCCAGGCGGCGTAGAAGTCGTTGCCGAGGTCGTAGTGGGCGTGGATGTTCTTTCGCGAGCCGGCGCGGCTGTTGCGGTGCATCCGGTGGCCGAGCCAGTTGATCGCGCGGACCAGGGCGTTGCCGCGGAACAGGCGGGCGATGTGCTCCTGGTTGCGAACCAGCACCTCCAGCAGACCGGCCAGGTGCGGCGTTTCCCACTCCCCGGCCATATAACCCTCGGCGAAGCCTATGTCGCCAGCGGCCAGCACCCGGCGGGCGAAACGGTAGTCGCGCACCTCGAGTATGGCGGCCGGTCCGGGGGCGGCGCCCTCCAGCCGGTGCGTCTGGCCATTGGGCAGCAGGACGGTGAGACGGCCGACGCGCCAGTTGGCGGTGAGAAGCCGCAACAGGAGGGCGAACCCGCGCGGGGTGCGGGACCCAACCTCCAGCCGTTCGGCGGTGACCGACGTCATGGGACGGATGTTGGGTGCGGGGGCCCGGGTCGTCAATCCCCGGTCGCCGGGCGTGGCCATGGCTTTCCGGTGCGTGTAGCTTGCGCCGGCGCGGCGGCGGCGCCACCTGATCGCCGCAAGGAGGCGGCAAAGACCGCGCCTGCCGACCCGACCAAGGAAGCCGAAACCGTGTCCCAGCCCAACGCCGTCATCGACATCAACGAAGGCCTGGAGCGCCCCGTCAGCATCGGCGGCGGCCAGCGCATCGTGTTCATCGCCGGTCCCTGCCAGCTGGAGAGCCGCCAGCACGCGCTGGAGACGGCTAATGCGCTCAAGGAGATCGGCGAACGGCTGAACGTCGGCATCATCTACAAGACCAGCTTCGACAAGGCGAACCGCACCAGCGCCAATGCGGCGCGGGGCCTTGGCCTGGCCGGGTCGCTGCCGATTTTCGCCGAGATCCGCGAGAGCGTC
Organism: Pseudomonadota bacterium; assembly: GCA_023416055.1. Taxonomy (GTDB): domain Bacteria; phylum Pseudomonadota; class Alphaproteobacteria; order Caulobacterales; family Caulobacteraceae; genus Brevundimonas. The sequence continues at coordinate 3,692 of JAEZIH010000178.1, forward strand.
GGCCTGCCGGTGCTGACCGATGTGCACAACGAGGCCCAGTGCGCCGAGGCGGCGCAGGCGGTGGACGTACTGCAGATCCCGGCTTTCCTGAGCCGTCAGACCGACCTGCTCTTGGCCGCCGCCGCCACGGGCAAGGTCGTCAACATCAAGAAGGGCCAGTTCCTCGCCCCGTGGGACATGAAGAACGTCATCGCCAAGGTGGTCGGCGCCGGCAATCCCAACGTCATGGCCTGCGAGCGCGGGGCCAGCTTCGGCTACAACACCCTCGTTTCCGATATGCGCGCCCTGCCGGTGCTGCGCGAGATCGGCTGTCCGGTCGTGTTCGACGCCACCCACTCGGTGCAGCAGCCGGGCGGGCAGGGGACCTCCTCGGGCGGCCAGCGCGAGTTCGTGCCGGTGCTGGCCCGGGCCGCCGTGGCGGTGGGCGTCGACGCCGTCTTCATGGAGACCCACCAAGACCCCGACCACGCCCCGTCGGACGGCCCCAACATGGTGCCTCTGAACGAGTTCGAGGCGCTTGCCGCCGACCTGATCGCCTATGACGATCTGACCAAGGCGCGGATGGCGAAGGCGGCCTGAATCCGCTAGGCCGGGGGCATGGCGGAACGGACTCTCGACCTCGGCGGACTGCAGGCGCTGCTGGAGCGCGTGCGCGGGCTCAAGGTCGCCTGCGTCGGCGACTTGATGCTGGACCGTTACGTCTACGGCGAGGTCAGCCGCATCTCGCCCGAGGCGCCGATCCCAGTCCTGCGCGCTCGGCGGACCACAGCCATGCCGGGCGGAGTGGGCAACGTGGCCCGCAACGTGGCGGCGCTGGGCGGCGTCGCCCGTCTTGGCGCGGTGGCCGGCAACGACGCGGCGGGCGACGAACTGACCGCTCTGATCGCAGCCGAGCCCGGGGTCGAGGACGCGGTCGAGCGCCGCGACGGCGTGACCACCATCGTCAAGACGCGCTTCGTCGCCAACGGCCAGCAGCTGCTGCGGCTGGACGACGAGGCGCCGGCCGTGATGGGTGAGGGAAGTGAAGCCTTTTCCGGCGCTTCCGTCATTCTCCTGTCGGATTACGCCAAGGGCGTGGTCAGCGATCTGCTGCTCGGTGAGGCGCTGGCGGCGGCGCGGGACAGCGGCGCGCCGGTCGTCGTCGACCCCAAGGGCCGCGATTTCGCCCGCTACGGCGCCGTCGACCTGATCAAGCCCAACGCCAGCGAACTGGCCGCCGCGACCGGCCTGCCGACGGAGACCGACGTCGAGGTCGAGGCGGCGCTGAAGGCCCTGCTGGCGTCGACGACCGCGAAGGCCATCGTGGTCACCCGCGCGGGCAAGGGCATGAGCCTGATGCGTCGTGGCGGGCCGGTGAAGCATTTCCCGGGCCGGGCGCGGGAAGTGTTCGACGTCTCGGGGGCCGGCGACACCTGCTTGGCGGCGCTGGGACTGGCGCTGGGCGCGGGGGCCTCGATGGAGACGGCGGTGGAGTTCGCCATCCTCGCCTCGGGGGTGGTCGTCGGCAAGGCGGGCACGGCAGTGGTCACCCCGGCCGAGCTGATCGACGCCGAGATGAGCCAGCACGCCTCCGGCGCCCACGCCAAGGTCATGCCGCTGGAGGAACTGGCCCACGTGGTCGAGGGCTGGAAGCGGCAGGGGCTGAAGGTCGGCTTCACCAACGGCTGCTTCGACATCCTGCACCGCGGCCACGTCGCCTATCTGGCCCAGGCGCGCAGCTGGTGCGACCGGCTGGTGGTGGCCCTGAACACCGACGCCTCTGTGCGGCGGCTGAAAGGCGAGGGCCGGCCGGTCAACGACCTCGACAGCCGCGCCGTGGTCATCGGCGGGCTGCAGAGCGTCGACCGGGTGACCAGTTTCGACGATCCGACGCCGCTGGCCCTGATCGAGCGGCTGCGGCCGGACGTGCTGATCAAGGGCGCGGACTACACCCGCGAGGGCGTGGTCGGCGGCGATCTGGTGGAGAGCTGGGGCGGGGAGGTGCGGCTGGCGACGTTCGAGGACGGCTTCTCGACCACCCGCACGATCGAGAAGATGAAGGACAGCTGATGGCGCGGCGGATGATCGTGGTGACCGGCGGGGCCGGCTTCATCGGTTCCAATATCGTGGCGCGCCTGTGCGCGGCCGACACCGCCGACGTGGTGGCCTGCGACCGACTGGAGGAGGCGGCGCTCGGCAAGTGGAAGAACATCGCCAAGCACCCGATCGCCGACTTCTGGCAGCCCGAGGAACTGTTCCAGCAGCTGGAGCGGCACGCGGAGCGGGTCGAGGCCGTGGTCCATATGGGCGCGATCTCGTCGACGACCGAGCCGGACGCGGACCTGATCCTGCGCACCAACTTCAGCCTGTCCCGCGACCTGTGGGACTGGTGCGCCCTGCGCGACGCGCGGCTGGTCTACGCCTCCTCGGCGGCCACCTACGGCGACGGCGAGGAGGGCTTCGAGGACGCCGACGATCTTGAGAGCCTGTCTCGGCTGCGGCCGCTAAACGCCTACGGCTATTCGAAATACCTGTTCGACCAGTATGCGGCGAAGCAGGCCGACGAGGGGCATGCGCCCGGCCAGTGGGCGGGGCTGAAGTTCTTCAACGTCTACGGGCCCAACGAGTACCACAAGGGCGGCATGAAGTCGGTCGTGGCCCAGATCTGGCCGAAGGTGGCGGCGGACGAGCCGGTGACCCTGTTCCGTTCGCACAACCCGAACTACGCCGACGGCGGCCAGATGCGCGACTTCGTCTTCGTCGAGGACGTGGTCGACATCATCGACTGGCTGCTGGAGACGCCGGCGGTGTCGGGCGTGTTCAACGCCGGCTCGGGCCAGGCGCGGTCCTTCCTCGATCTCGCCAACGCCACCTTCGCGGCGGCGGGCAAGACGCCCCGCATCGAATACGTCGACACGCCTGAGAGCATTCGCGACAAGTACCAGTACTTCACCGAGGCGCGCATGGAGCGGGTGCGGGCGGCGGGCTACGCCGGCCAGTCGACCCCCCTCGAGGAGGGGGTCAGGCGCTATGTGCAGGACTTCCTTATGCAGGCGGATCCCTACCGGTGAAGCTTCCGCGGCTGACCTTCCGCCAGTGGGTGGGCTGGATCGGCTTCGCCCTCGTCTTCCTGCTGACCGCGGCGACGGCGGTCTGGCGCGGCGACATCCTGCGCGCCGGGCTGGATCCGCAGGTGCCGTTCCAGACCTATGAGCCGCCCCCGGCCCCCGACTATTCGACCCCGGCCGCCTGGGCGATGAGCGAGGCGCGCACCCCCGACGCCGGGCCTGCGGCCGTCTTCTTCGTCCATTCGACCACCTACGACGGCGGCCGGCACTGGAACGGTCCCATCGGCGATCGGGATGCAGACGACTGGCTGATGCGGGTGGTCATACCGAACTACGCCGGGCCGTTCGCCGAGCTTGGGGCCGTCAGCGCGCCGCGCTATCGCCAGGGCAGTCTTTACACCCGGCTAACGCTCAGGGACGACGCGCGCGAGGCGCGCGCGTTCGCCTACCGTGACGTCGAGGCCGCCTTCGACACGTGGATCGCGCGGCATCCGCAGGGCCCCGTCGTTCTTGCCGGTGTGGAGCAGGGGGGCGAGCTCGTCGAACGCCTGCTTCGTGAGCGGGTGGCGCCCAACCCGGGCCTGCGGGAACGGGTGGTGGCGGCCTATCTGATGGACGTGGTCGCCGCGGCTGAAGGCCTGGCGCCGGAGGTCCCCGCCTGCGTCTCACGGGACCGGACGGGGTGCGTGGTTGGCTTCTCCGCCGTCGGAGAAGGCAATGACGGGGCGGCCAGGCGGCGTCTCAGGCGGGCCCTGGTGTGGAACGGCCGTGGGCAGTTGATCGAGCTGGGGCAGCGGCCCGCCCTGTGCGTCAATCCCCTGACCGGCTCGACCTCGACCGGGACGGCTCCGCGGCGCCTGAACCGCGGGGCGACGAACGCCACCGGGCTTGAGTGGGGCGCGCGCCCGGCCCTTCTGGCCCGCGAGGTCAGCGCCCAGTGTCGCGACGGACTGCTGCGGTACAGCGACCCGGAATCGGAATCCTTTCGCCCCCCCGGCGGCTGGGCCGACCGAAGAAAGTCACGCCCGTACAATCTTTTCTATGGCGACATTGAAGCGGACGCGCAGGCGCGCCTTGCGGCATGGCTGGCGCGACACAGCCGCTAGTCGATCCCCGGCCGGTCGTTGCGCCAGTCGAACAGGGCCTCAAGCACCTTCACCGCCTCGCCGCGCGGACTGGCGAGGTCGGGGTCCCGACCGAGCACCAGCCGGGCGTCGTCCGCGGCCGCCAGCAGCAGCTCGCGATGCCGTATCGGGTCCGCGAAGCGGTAGGCCGGGAAACCGCTCTGCTTCAGCCCCAGCGGGTCACCTCCGCCGCGCAGACGGAAATCCTCCTCGGCGATCTCGAAACCGTCCTCGGTCCGGCGCAGGGTCTCCAGACGCACCCGCGCCGTCTCGCCCAGACCCTCGTCGCCGCCGCCGTAGAGCAGCAGGCAGGTGCTGGCCGCCGAGCCCCGGCCGACGCGGCCGCGCAGCTGGTGGAGCTGGGCCAGGCCGAAGCGGTCGGCGTGCTCGATGACCATGATCGAGGCGTTCGGCACGTCGACGCCGACCTCGACCACGGTCGTGGCGACCAGAAGGGGCGTGCGGCCGTCGGCGAAGTCGGCCATGACCGCCTCGCGCTCCGCCCCCGGCATCTGGCCATGGGCGAGGCCCACCTCGACCTGGAGAATACGGCGCAGGTCGGCGGCGCGGGCCTCCGCGGCGGCGAGGTCCGAGGCCTCGCTCTCCGCGACCAGCGGACAGATCCAATAGGCCTGGGCGCCGCCATCCAGCACGGCCTTCAGCCGCTTCGCGACCTCGCCGATCCGGGCCAGCGGCAGGACGGCCGTGGTCACCGGGGTGCGGCCGGGGGGCTTTTCGGTAAGGCGCGAGACGTCCAGCTCGCCGTACTGGGTCAGTTCGAGGGTCCGCGGAATGGGTGTCGCCGACATGGTCAGCAGGTGGACCCCGCCCGCGCGGGGATCGCCCTTGGCCTGCAGCCGCTGGCGCTCGTTGACGCCGAAGCGGTGTTGTTCGTCGATCACCGCGAGGCCCAGGCGGTCGAACCTCACGGCATCCTGGAACAGGGCGTGGGTGCCGATGGCGATCCGGGCCTCGCCCGTAGCCAGCGCCGCCAGCCGCGGCCGGCGCTCGGCCGGCGTGTCGCGGCCGGTGAGCAGGATGGTCGGCACGCCCGCTGCCTCCAGCATCGGCGCCAGCCGCTGATAGTGCTGCCGCGCCAGGATTTCGGTCGGCGCCATCAGGGCGGCCTGGAAGCCCGAGGCGGCCGCGTCGGCCAGGGCCAGGGCGGCGACGGCGGTCTTGCCTGAGCCTACGTCCCCCTGCAGCAGTCGCCCCATCTGTTCGCCGGAAGCCAGGTCGCGACGAATTTCGGCGATCGCCCGGGTCTGGGCGTTGGTGAGTGCGAAGGGCAGGGCGGCCAGCAGGCGTTCCGAAGGCTCGCCAAGGCGGATCACAGGGGCAGGAGTGATCTGGCGGGCGCGGCGGCGGCGGGCGAGGGCCAACTGATGCGCCAACAGCTCGTCATACGCCAGCCGCTCGCGCGCGGGAGCCTCGGGCTCCAGGTCCGGCTGGGCCGTCGGGGCGTGCAGCCGCGCCAGGGCCTCTCGCCAGCCTGACCAGCGGCGTTTCGAAAGCCACGCCGCGTCCTGCCATTCCGGCAGCTCGGGGGCCTGCTGGAGCGCCTGCAGCACCAGCTTGCGGATCACGCGGGAGGACAGACCCTGGGTGGCCGGATAGACCGGCTCGACGGCGACGATCTCGTCGGCTTCCTCCGGTCGGTAAACGTCCGGATGGATGATCTGCACCTCGTTGTTGAAGCGCTCGACCTTGCCCGAGACCAGCCGCTTCTGGCCCTTGGGCAACAGCCTTTCGATGTGGCGGGCGGATCCGCCGAACCAGATCAGATGGACGAAGCCGGTCTGGTCCGAAGCGCGCACCTTGATCGGGGCCCCCGGCTTGCCGGGGATGATCAGCCGGTCGATCAGAACCTCGAACACGCCGACCTCGCCTTCGACGGCCGACGTCGCCGTCATCGGCCGGCGGACCACCAGGCCCGAGGGCGGCAGGAACAGCAGGTCGCGCACCAGCGGGCCGGCCACCTTCTGCACCAGCGGCAGGATTCGCGGCCCCACGCCCTTGAGGGTGGAGACCTCCGCGAACAGGGGGAAGAGACTCGGCGGCCGCATCGCCGACAGCATAGCTGGCGCGGGCCGGCATGGAACGCTATCTGACGCGCCTCATTGGAGTGCCCTGACCGTCGCCGCCGTGGCGGCGGTCGTGGGCGTTTCCCGCGCACCCCAACGGGCAAGGAAGCTTGTGGCCGATACCGACGCACGTCTGAAAGAGAGATTGGGCCGCCTCGCCTTCCGGGCGTGGCGCCGCGGCTTCCGCGAAGCCGACCTGGTGCTGGGCCCGTTCGTGGACCGAATGGGGCCGACGCTGGATGACGCCGAGCTGGCGGCGCTGGAGGCCCTGCTGGCCGAGGACGACGATCACGCACTGTATGCCTGGATCATCGGCACGGCCCCGCCGCCGCAGCGCCATGACACGCCGGTGCTGGGCAAGATCCAGAGCTTCATGCGCGAGCACGTGGCCGCCGCCGTGGCTGAGGGCGCGGGCTGATGGCGGCGCAGGGTTCGGGCCGCACCGATCAGGAGCTGGGCGGGGCGCCGGAGGGGCTGGACGCCCTGACTGTGGCCGAGCAACTGAGGGCCGACGGCGGCGTGGGTCTGTTCGTCGCCCGCGACTTCGCTCGTATGAGTGAGTTCTCGCAGGCCTTCCGCTTCTTCGCCAACGACATTGAAGTCGTGGAATTTCCGGCCTGGGACTGCCTGCCCTATGACCGGCTGAGCCCGA
>JAEZIH010000003.1 GCA_023416055.1 Pseudomonadota bacterium
GGCCCAGGGATAGCGGAAGGGCTTGTACGCGTGAGAGGGCGTCAGGAGGCCTGGCAGGGTGCGGAGGGTCGAGGACACGGTTGCGATTCCCGTAGGCTTGGCGGATGCTGAGGCCCCAGGATAGTCACCGATCCCCATCCATATCTAGCGCCAAGTGCGCGAGCACGCCCAAGATGTTGTGAATTAACCGGGGGCGACGATGAGCCAGGGTTATGTCCTGTACGGCGCCCCCGGATCGGGGGCGGTGGCGGTGGAGGCGGCCCTGCGGCTGGCCGGCCAGCCCTATGAGCTGATCGAATCCTACACCTGGGACGAGGACGACCGCGAGAGCGGCGACAAGGTGCTGGCGGCCAATCCGATGCGGCAGATCCCGGCCCTGGTGCTGCCCGGCGGCGAGGTGATCACCGAGAGCGCGGCGATCCTGATCCGGCTGGCCGAGCTGCACCCCGAGGCGCGGCTGGCGCCCGGTCCGGACGATGCGGCGCGGGGGCAGTTCCTGCGCTGGATGAGCTTCGTCTCGGCGGCGATCTACGCCCTCTACTGGGTCAAGGACGACCCGTCGCGGCTGGCCCCCGACCCGGCGGCGCAGGGGCCGCTGGTGGAGCGCACCCTGGAGCGGATCGCCGACTGCTGGGCGACGATGGAGCGGCAGGTGACGCCGGGGCGCTACCTGCTGGGCGAGACGCTGAGCGTGCTCGACCTTTATGTGGCGACGGTGTCGCGCTTCCGGCCGCGGCGGACGCGGTTCTACGAGGTGGCGCCGCGGATGGGCGAGGTGGTCCGCCGGGTGGACGGCGACCCGCGGCTGGCCGAGCTGTGGCGCACGCGGATGCCGCCGCTGTCGTGAGAGAGCTGGCGCGCGCGTTCCTTCTCCCGCAAGGGAGAAGGATATTCGCGTCAACTCCGCGAAGTGAACTTCTGGCGGCCGCCGCGGGAGGATCGGACGGGCGTCAGTCGCCGGGCTTGATCGAGAGGGTGAAGGCGACGACGGAGTCCTCGCGGGTCTGCTGGCCGAAGATCATGTGCCGGCCCTTGATCTCGCGGTGCATGTAGCCGAACGAGGTCTGCAGCACGCCCTTGCGCCAGCCGACGCCGACCTGGGCGTCGCCGACCAGGGTGGAGGTCGGGTCGGTGGTCCAGCCGGCGCGGTCCCAGCCGCCGTCGTTGCGCAGAATGTTGAGGCCGACGGCCTGGCCGCTGGCGGCGGCGAACAGGTACCAGCGGCCCTGATCGCCATGGATCGCGCCGTCGCGCACGCCGAGGTCGCGCAGGCGCTCGTTGGCCTCGGCGCCGACACGCTGGCTGAGCTTGAGGGTGGCGCCGGCCTCGGCCGAGCCGCCGCGACTGGTGACGCCGACGCCGGCGTGGGGCGAGAGGTCGAGGTCGAGATTGCCGGTCTCGAAGCTGATCGCCGAGGGCCAGTTGCGGATCAGCGAGACCTCGTAGTCGCGGGCGTCGAACTCGGCGCGGTCGAGGTTGAGCGGCAGGCCGCCGGGCGTGCGCAGCGGGCCGCCGACGCTGACCCGCAGGGAATCGACCCGGCCGCTGGCGGTGGGACGCGAGAGCGGCCTCTCGCTGCTCGTCCAGCGCACCGGACCCTGGCCGGCGATATAGGCCTCGCGCTCCAGCAGGTTCTGGCCGGGAGCGGCGGCGCCGCCGCCCGCCGGGGCGAAGGCGGCGTCCATCAGCGGATGACTGGAGGGCGCAAGGGTTTCCGCGGCGGCCTCGGCCGCCACGCCACATCCCAGGACGATGGCCATGAAAGCCACCCGCCGCATCGCACGCCTCTCCCTGCCCGCGCGTCTGACGCGCACGGTTCAGGCGTCAGACTTCCACGAATACGGAACAGCGCAACCGGAAAAGCGGTTCCCGGGCCGCAAGAGGGGGCGGAGTCTCTCGCCTACTGACAGGCGAGGCATTCCTCGTAGTCGGTCTTTCCACTGGTCATCTCGACCGCCGCCGCACCCTCGCCGCCGGCGTGAGCGGCGCGCTGCACCGACTTGGAGCGCAGGTAGTAGAGCGACTTGCAGCCGCGCTCCCAGGCCTGCCAGTGCAGCATGTGCAGGTCCCACTTATCGACGTCGCCCGGCAGGAAGATGTTCACCGACTGCGACTGGCAGACGTCCGGCGTGCGGTCGGCGGCCAGTTCGATGACCCAGCGCTGGTCGATCTCGAAGGCGGTCTTGAAGACGTCCTTCTCGTCCTGGGTGAGCGCGTCGAGGTGCTGCACCGAGCCCTCGTTCTCGAGGATGGAGTCCCAGGTCGCCGAGGTGTTGATCCCCTTCGCGTCGAGCAGGCGCTCCAGGTAGGGGTTCTTCACCGCGAAGGTTCCGGACAGGGTCTTGTGGCTGTAGATGTTGGCCGGGATCGGCTCGATGCCGGCCGAGGTCCCGCCGCAGATGATCGAGATCGAGGCCGTCGGAGCGATGGCGATCTTGTGGCTGAAGCGCTCCATGACGTTGCGCTCGGCCGCGTCCGGGCACGGGCCGCGCTCGGCCGCGAGGGTGCGCGAGGCCGCGTCGCACTGGCGGCGCAGGGTCTTGAACAGGCGCATGTTCCACGACTTCGCCAGGGCACTCTCGAACGGCACGTTCTGGGCCTGGAGGAAGGAGTGGAAGCCCATCAGGCCGAGGCCCACCGAACGCTCGCGCTTGGCGGCGTAGACGGCGTTGGCCATGTCGGCCGGGGCGCGGTCGATGAAGTCCTGCAGCACGTTGTCGAGGAAGCGCATGACGTCCTCGACGAAGGTCGGGTGGTCGCGCCATTCGAGGAACTTCTCGGCGTTGACCGAGGACAGGCAGCAGACCGCGGTGCGCTCGGCGCCCAGGTGGTCCTTGCCGGTGTGCAGCATGATCTCGGAGCACAGGTTCGACTGGCGGACCGACAGGCCGAGCTCGCGCTGGTGCTGCGGCATGGCGCGGTTCACGGTGTCGGAGAAGATCAGGTAGGGCTCGCCGGTCTGCAGGCGGATCTCGATGATCTTCTGCCACAGGGTGCGGGCGTCGACCTCGCGGACGACTTCCTTGGTCTTGGGCGAGCGCAGGCCGAACATGGCGCCGTCACGGACGGCCTCCATGAACTCGTCGCTGATCGAGATGCCGTGGTGCAGGTTGAGCGACTTGCGGTTGAAGTCGCCCGACGGCTTGCGGATCTCCAGGAACTCCTCGATCTCCGGGTGGTGGACGTCGAGGTAGACGGCCGCCGAGCCGCGGCGCAGCGAGCCCTGGCTGATGGCCAGGGTGAGGCTGTCCATCACGCGGATGAAGGGGATGATGCCGCTGGGCTGGCCCGCGCCCTTCACTTTCTCGCCGATGGAGCGCACGCCGCCCCAGTAGGTGCCGATGCCGCCGCCGTTGGAGGCCAGGGCGACGTTCTCGTTCCAGACGTTCTGGATGCCGTCCAGCGAGTCGCCGACGGCGTAGAGGAAACAGGAGAGCGGCAGGCCGCGGTCGGCGCCGCCGTTGGACAGCACCGGAGTGGCCGGCATGAACCACAGCTTCGACATGTAGTCGTAGACGCGCTGGGCGTGGTCGGCGTCGTCCGAGAAGGCGGTGGCGACGCGGGCGAACATGTCCTGGTAGGACTCGCCCTTGAGGAGATAGCGATCCTCCAGCGTCTTCTTGCCGAAATCGGTGAGGAGGGCGTCGCGGGAGCGGTCGATCTGGATCGACGGCACCACCGTCAGATGCGGCCGGTCAGCGGCGTCCGCAGCCGCAACCGACTGGAAATCCACTGTCTTCAACGCTTCGCCGCCGGCCATGATGGTCACTGCCCTGAACTGATCTTCGTCTGAACTTCCGCGCCGGCGACCACATCATCTAGTGGGCGAGGCGCTCCCCAAGCCCACATATGGGGCGCAGATGGCTAACGACCCGTCAACGGGGTTGACGATCACTTTCTGGGCGAATCGCATTGATGACGGGGGATGAGCCTGTGGACAGGCCGTGAGGGCGGCATGTCACAGCCATGTCCATGGGAGCCGGATTTTCGATCACGAACGCGTGAACGGAACGTCCCGCAAGCGGGACCGTTTCGGCGCGATGACTTCGCAGCAAATGCTCGCCTACGGCCGCCGGGCCCTGCGCATCGCGCGGAACGAGATCGCCGCTGTCAGCGCCCTGTTCATCGTCGCCGGTGGGGTGATGAGCTTCGTCGAGATCGCCGATGACATGAGCGAGGGCGACGGCCACGCATTCGACATGGCGGTGCTGGAGGCGATGCGGCCCGAGGCCCGGCCGGACGATCCGTGGGGACCGCCGTGGCTGGAGGAGGCGGCGATGGACCTGACCGCCCTGGGCGGCATCGCCGTGCTGACGGTCTTCGCCCTGGCGGTGGTCGGCTTCCTGATCCTGCAGCGCAAGCGGCTGTCCGCCCTGTTGCTGGTGCTGGGCCTGGCGGGCGGGGTGGCGCTGAGCGAGGGGCTGAAGGCCCTGTTCGGGCGCGAGCGGCCGCCCGAGGCCCTGCAGGCGGTGGAGACGGTCAACGCCAGCTTCCCGTCGGGGCACAGCCTGCTGTCGGCCGTCTTCTACCTGAGCATCGGGGTCATGCTGACGCGGGCGTTTCCGCAGCGCCGGTTCAAGGTCTACGTCATGGTCGTGGCGGTGCTGCTGACCCTGATCGTGGGCCTGACGCGGGTCTATCTGGCGGCGCACTGGGCCACCGACGTGCTGGCCGGCTGGAGCGTCGGAGCCGCCTGGGCCATGGCCCTGTGGCTGGTCGCCTATGCGGTGCAGCGGGCCCAGCAGGGGCGGCCCGAGGCGCGGCATGTGCTGCCGGTGGATGAGGGGTAGGGCTCAAGCAGCGGGCAGCGGGCAGCAGGCAGTAGGCAGTAGGCAGTAGGCAGTAGGGGGAAAGGGGCTGAGGCCGGTTCTGCCGGCAGTCCGACAGGTTACTGCCTATTGCCTACTGCCTATTGCCTACTTCAGCCGCCCCCGAACTCCAGGTCCTTCCGCGCCGAGATGATGGTGACGATGAAGCCGGCGAGGACGTCGAGCATGACCATGGTCACGATCAGGAAGAAGGTCGAGGTGGCGAAGCCCTTGAGCAGCAGGAACTCGACCAGGCAGGCCACGAACAGGATCATCGACAGGGCGTGATTGACGATGGCGACCTTCTGGCTGGAGGTCGATTTGAGCAGTTCGAAGAACAGCAGGATCAGGGCGAGGAACAGGATCATGTCGCCCACGCCCACGCTCCAGCCGGCGCCGGAGGCCATCGGGATGGTGAACAGGACGTCGCGCAGGGCGGCGTCGGTGCCGACCACGCCGGCGCTTCCGAACAGGCCGGTCAGGACCACGATGTTGTAGAGCACGACCGGGATGACGAGCAGCGGCAGGGCGATCAGCATGACGGCTCCATGGGCGGCGGCCGCCTACGGCCGCGCTTGTTAACGATGAATACCCCCGTTCGCTCCGTACCGCTACGGTCGCTCGCCTGGGAGGCGAAGGCTCAGAATTCGGTGACCCCGCCGGGGCGGCGCGATCGCGATTTCAGCCACATGACGCCGAGCAGGTCGGACAGGGAGGCGATCAGCCGGCCCCAGTTGGTGTATTTCGACCGGCCGGTCTCGCGGTGGCGGTGGTCGACGTCGAGATAGCGGTTCTCGTAGCCCTCGCGGATCACCAGGGCCGGCAGGTAGCGGTGCAGGTGATCGAAATAGGGCAGGCGCAGGAAGACGTCGCGGCGGAAGGCCTTGAG
>JAEZIH010000047.1 GCA_023416055.1 Pseudomonadota bacterium
ATCGTCAACACCGCCAAGCGCACCGGCGCGACCGTTCGCGGTCCGATTCCGCTGCCGACCCTGATCGAAAAGTTCACCGTGAACCGCTCGCCGCACGTCGATAAGAAGTCGCGCGAGCAGTTTGAAATCCGCACGCACAAGCGTGTCCTCGATATCGTCGACCCCACCCCGCAGACCGTGGACGCGCTCATGAAGCTCGACCTGTCGGCCGGCGTGGACGTCGAGATCAAGATTTAAAGAAGAAGAGGCGGGATCCGACATGCGTACGGGCGTGATCGCCAAGAAGCTGGGCATGACCCGCGTGTTCGCCGATGACGGCGCGCACGTTCCGGTCACCGTGCTTCAACTCGACGGCTGCCAAGTCGTCGGTCAACGGACCCAGGAGCGGGACGGCTACGTCGCCCTGCAGCTGGGCGCTGGCTCCAAGAAGGCCAAGAACACCAACAAGGCTCAACGCGAGGCCTTTGGTAAGCTCTCGGTCGAGCCGAAGGCCTATGTCACCGAGTTCCGCGTCGACGCGGACGGCCTGATCGACGTGGGCGCTGAGTTCTCGGCGGACCACTTCGTTGTCGGCCAGAAGGTGGACATCCAGGGGCCGACCATCGGTAAGGGCTTCGCCGGCGCCATGAAGCGCTGGAACTTCGGTGGTCTGCGCGCCTCGCACGGCGTCTCGGTCTCGCACCGTTCGCACGGCTCCACGGGTAACCGTCAGGATCCGGGCCGCACCTTCCCGGGCAAGAAGATGGCCGGCCATCTCGGCCAGGAAGTCGTCACCACCCAGAACCTGACCGTCTTCCGCGTCGACGCCGACCGCGGCCTGATCATGATCAAGGGCGCCGTCCCGGGTCACGAAGGCACGTGGGTCAAGATCCGCGACGCCGTGAAGAAGGCTCGTCCGGCCGAGGCTCCGTTCCCCGGCGGCGTGAAGTCGACGAAGGCCGCCGCGGCCGCCGAACCGGCCGAAACGCCGGCCGAGGAAGCTCCGGCTGTCGAGACCACCGAAGGCGGTGAAGCGTAATGAAACTCTCGGTCATCAAACTCGACGGCAAGGCCTCGGGCGACGTTGAACTGTCGGACGCCGTCTTCGGCATCACCGACATCCGCGGCGACCTGCTGGCCCGTTACGTCAACTGGCAGCTGGCCAAGCGCCGCGCCGGCACCCACAAGGTCCAGACCCGGAACGAGAACTCTCGCACCGGCAAGAAGATGTACAAGCAGAAGGGCACCGGCGGCGCCCGTCACGGTTCGCGCCGTGCGCCGCAGTTCGTCGGCGGCTCGCGCGCCTTCGGCCCGGTCGTGCGCTCGCACGGCTACTCGCTGCCGAAGAAGGTCCGCGCCCTGGCCCTGCGTCACGCCCTGTCGTCGAAGGCCAAGGCCGGCGCGCTGGTCGTGGTCGACACGGTCTCGGTCAAGGAGCCCAAGACCGCCAAGCTGCGCGAGCAGTTCGGCAAGCTGGGCTGGAACAAGGCCCTGATCATCGCCGGTCCGGAAGTCGACGCGAACTTCGGCCTGGCCGCGCGCAACATCCCGCACATCGACGTGCTGCCGAACGCCGGCCTGAACGTCTATGACATCCTGCGGGCCGACAAGCTGGTGCTGACCAAGGCGGCCGTCGAGGCCATCGAGGCGCGCTTCTCTGAGAAGGAGGCCGCGTAATGGCCGGCGCTCAACCCACCGCCCGTCACTACGACACCATCCTGGCTCCGGTGATCACCGAGAAGGCCACGATCCTGTCGGAACAGAACAAGGTCGTCTTCCGCGTCGCGGACAACGCCTCGAAGGACGAGATCGCCGCGGCGGTCGAGGCCCTGTTCAAGGTGAACGTGCTGAAGGTCAACACCCTCGTCCAGAAGGGCAAGACCAAGCGTTTCCGCGGCATCCAGGGCCGTCGGGTCGACATCAAAAAAGCGATCGTGACGCTGGCCGAAGGCCAGTCGATCGACGTCACCACGGGGCTCTGATCAGATGGCTCTGAAGCACTACAATCCGACTTCGCCGGGCCGTCGCGCCCTGGTGCTGATCGACCGCTCGGAGCTCCACAAGGGCCGTCCCGAGAAGTCTCTGACCGAGGGCCTGACCAAGTCGGGCGGCCGCGGCCAGGGCGGTCGCGTGGCCGTCCGCTTCCGCGGCGGCGGCGCCAAGACCCTGTACCGCAAGATCGACTTCAAGCGCCGCAAGTTCATGTCGGCGACCGTCGAACGCCTCGAGTACGATCCGAACCGGACCGCCTTCATCGCCCTCGTCACCTACGAAGACGGCGAAAAGGCCTACATCATCGCGCCGCAACGCCTGAAGGCGGGCGACACGATCGTGGCCGGCGAAAAGGTCGACGTGAAGCCGGGCAACGCCATGCCGCTGCGCTCGATGCCGGTGGGTACGATCATCCACAACATCGAGATGAAGCCGGGCAAGGGCGCCCAGCTGGCCCGTTCGGCCGGCGCCTACGCCCAGCTGGTCGGCCGCGACCAGGGCTACGCCCAGATCCGTCTCGGCTCGGGCGAGCTGCGCATGGTGCTGGACGGCTGCATGGCCACTGTGGGCGCGGTGTCGAACCCCGACCACATGAACCAGAACCTGGGCAAGGCCGGCCGCGTCCGCCACATGGGCTGGCGTCCGCACGTCCGCGGCGTCGCCATGAACCCGATCGACCACCCGCACGGTGGTGGTGAGGGTCGCACCTCGGGCGGCCGTACGCCGGTCACCCCGTGGGGCAAGGACACCAAGGGCACCCGCACCCGCAAGAACAAGGCCACGGACAAGTTCATCATCCGTAGCCGCCACGTGAAGAAGGCTCGCTAACCGATGGCCCGCTCCTCCTGGAAAGGCCCGTTCGTCGACGGGTATCTGCTCAAGAAGGCCGACGCCGTTCAGTCGTCGGGCCGCAAGGACGTGATCAAGACCTGGTCGCGCCGCTCCACCATCCTGCCGCAGTTCGTCGGTCTGACCTTCGGCGTTCACAATGGCCAGAAGCACGTGCCGGTGCTCGTCTCGGAAGAGATGGTCGGCATGAAGCTCGGCGAGTTCGCCCCGACCCGGAACTTCCCGGGCCACGCGGCGGACAAGAAGGCCAAGAGGAAGTAACCGATGGCCCAGTCCAAGAACCCCCGTCGGGTCGCCCCGACCGAGGCCCGTGCCAAGCTGGTGAACGTCCGGATCAGCCCCCAGAAGCTGAACCTGGTCGCCCAGTCGATCCGCGGCCTGCCGGTGCAGAAGGCGCTGAACGAGCTGGAATTCAGCCGCAAGCGCATCGCCGGCGACGTCCGCAAGGTCCTGTATTCGGCGATCTCGAACGCCGAGAACAACCACAACCTCGACATCGACAACCTCGTCGTCGCCGAGGCCTTCGTGGGCAAGAACCTGGTGATGAAGCGTTTCGCGAGCCGCGCTCGCGGTCGCTCGTCGCGCATCCTGAAACCTTTCGCGGAGATCACCATCGTGGTCCGCGAAGCCGGTGAGGCCGCCTGATGGGTCAGAAAGTAAATCCGATCGGTCTGCGCCTTGGCGTCAACCGCACGTGGGACAGCCGCTGGTTCGCCGGCGGCGCCGACTACGCCAAGCTGCTGCACCAGGACCTGAAGCTGCGCACGTGGCTGAAGGAGCGTCTGAGCGCCGCCGGCGTGTCGCGCATCATCATCGAGCGTCCGCACAAGAAGTGCCGCGTGACGATCTACGCCGCCCGCCCGGGCGTCGTGATCGGCAAGAAGGGCGCTGACATCGAGAAGCTGCGCAAGGACATCTCGGCCCGCACCGAAGGCGAGGTTCACCTGAACATCGTCGAGGTCCGCAAGCCGGAAACCGACGCCCAGCTGATCGCCGAGAACATCGCGCAGCAGCTGGAACGCCGGATCGCCTTCCGCCGCGCCATGAAGCGCGCCATGCAGTCAGCCATGCGCCTGGGCGCCAAGGGCGTCCGCATCAACGTGTCGGGCCGTCTCGGCGGCGCCGAGATCGCGCGGATGGAATGGTACCGCGAAGGCCGCGTGCCGCTGCACACCCTGCGCGCCGACATCGACTACGGCTTCATCGAGGCCAAGACGACGTACGGCATCATCGGTGTGAAGGTGTGGGTCTTCAAGGGCGAGGTCCTCGAGCACGACCCGATGGCGCAGGACAAGCGCTGGGCCCAGGAAGCCTCCGGCCCGTCTTCCAACGAAGGTCGTGAACGTGGACCCCGCGGCGACCGCGGCCCGCGCCGTGACCGGGGACGTGAGAACTAGGTCATGCTGCAACCGAAGAAGACCAAATACCGCAAGGCCTTCAAGGGCCGCATCCACGGCGCCGCCAAGGGCGGTTTCTCGCTGAACTTCGGCTCGTACGGGCTGAAGACGGTGGAGCCGGAACGCATCACTGCGCGTCAGATCGAGGCGGCCCGCCGCGCGATCACCCGCCAGATGAAGCGTCAGGGCCGCGTTTGGATCCGCGTCTTCCCCGACCTGCCCGTCACGGGCAAGCCGGCCGAAGTCCGGATGGGCAAGGGCAAGGGCGCCGTGGACCACTGGGCCGCGCGCTGCCACCCGGGCCGCATCCTGTTCGAAATCGACGGCGTGCCGGACGACATCGCCCGCGAGGCGCTGCGCCTCGGCGCCGCCAAGCTGCCGGTCCGCACCAAGGTGGTCACCCGCCTCGACGCCGGCATCGCCCATACGGAGCACGCCGCCTGATGACCAAGATCGCCGATCTCCGGTCGCAAACCGTCGACCAGCTGTCCGACGAGCTGCTGAAGCTCAAGAAGGAACAGTTCAACCTGCGCTTCCAGGCCGCCACCGGCCAGATGGAAAAGACCCACCGGGTCTCGGAAGTGCGCAAGGACATCGCCCGCATCTCCACGCTGCTGCGTGAGAAGCGCGTGAACGCGTAGGGATACGAAGATGCCGAAACGAATTCTCGAAGGCGTGGTCGTCTCCGACAAGGGCGACAAGACCGTCGTGGTCAAGGTGGAGCGCACCCTGCTGCACCCCGTCCTGAAGAAGACCGTCCGCCTGTCCAAGAAGTACCACGCCCACGACGAAGCCAACGCCCTCAAGGTCGGCGACCTGGCCCGCATCGTCGAGTGCGCCCCGAAGTCCAAGCTGAAGCGTTGGGAAGTCCTTTCCAACGCCTCGGCCTCGTAAGAAGGATCGGATCCCATGATCCAGATGCAAACTAACCTGGAGGTGGCCGACAACTCGGGCGCTCGCCGGGTCATGTGCATCAAGGTGTTGGGCGGCTCCAAGCGCCGCTACGCCTCGGTGGGCGACACCATTGTCGCCTCGGTGAAGGAAGCGATCCCGCGTGGACGCGTGAAGAAGGGCGACGTCGTGCGCGCCATCGTCGTGCGCACCGCCAAGGACATCATGCGTAAGGACGGTTCGGTCATCCGCTTCGACCGTTCAGCCGCCGTCATCGTCAACAAGCAGAACGAGCCTGTCGGCACCCGCATCTTCGGCCCGGTTCCGCGCGAGCTGCGCGCCAAGAACCACATGAAGATCATCTCGCTGGCTCCGGAGGTTCTGTAACCATGGCCGCCAAGATCAAGAAGGGCGACAACGTCGTCGTCCTGACCGGCAAGGACAAGGGCCGCACGGGCCAGGTCCTGAAGGTCCTTCCGACCGAAAACCGCGTGGTGGTGCAGGGGATCAACATGGTCCAGCGCCACACCCGCCCGACCCAGATGGACCCGCAAGGGGGCATCAAGAACAAGGAAGCGTCGCTTCACCTGTCGAACGTCGCGATCGCCGACGCCAACGGCAAGCCCACCCGCGTCGGCTTCCGCGTGGAAGGTGACAAGAAGGTGCGCTTCGCCAAGACGACGGGAGACGTCATCTGATGGCCGACACCAAGTACACGCCTCGTCTGAAGGACGAGTACAACGCCCGCATCCGCAAGGCGATGGTCGAGAAGTTCGGCTACACCAACCCGATGCAGGTGCCCAAGCTGGACAAGATCGTCCTGAACATGGGCATCGGCGAAGCCGTGGCCGACTCCAAGAAGGCGACCGCCGCCCTCAAGGACCTGACCTCGATCGCCGGCCAGAAGGCCGTGCCGACCAAGGCCCGCAACTCCATCGCCGGCTTCAAGCTGCGTGAAGGCATGGTCGTGGGAGGCAAGGTCACCCTGCGCGGTGACCGGATGTACGAGTTCCTGGACCGGTTCATCACCATCGCCCTGCCGCGGGTGAAGGACTTCCGTGGCCTCAAGGGCACCAGCTTCGACGGTCGCGGCAACTACGCCACCGGTCTGAAGGAGCACATCGTGTTCCCCGAGATCAACTACGACCAGATCGACCAGATGTGGGGCATGGACATCATCGTCTGCACCACGGCCAAGACCGATGAGGAGGCCAAGGCCCTTCTCACCGAGTTCAAGTTCCCGTTCGTGAACTGAGCGGGAAGGGAAGAGAACAATGGCTAAGAAGAGCGCCGTGAACCGCAACGAGAAGGTGAAAGCCCTCGTCGCGAAGTACGCCGAGAAGCGGGCCGCCCTGAAGGCGACCGCCAACGATGAATCCCTGCCGCTGGAGGAGCGCTTCGCCGCGCGCCTGAAGCTGGCCGAGCTGCCGCGTAACTCGGCGGCCAACCGGATCCGCAACCGCTGCGAAGTGACGGGCCGTCCGCGCGCCTACTATCGCAAGCTCAAGATGAGCCGGATCGCCCTGCGTGAACTCGGCAACCTGGGTCAGATCCCGGGTCTGACCAAGTCCAGCTGGTAAGGGGAGCGACAGACATGATGATCAACGATCCCCTGAGCGACATGATCGCGCGCATCAAGAACGCCGCCCAGCGCAAGCGTTCGAAGGTGCTCACCCCGGCCTCGCGTCTGCGCCAGCGCGTCCTCGACGTGCTGCAGGACGAGGGCTACATCCGCGGCTACAACCTGGTTCAGAACCCGGGTGAGTTTCCGCAGTTCGAGATCGAGCTGAAGTACTTCGACGGCCAGCCGGTGATCGCCGAGATCAGCCGCGTGTCCAAGCCGGGCCGCCGCGTCTATTCGGCCATCAGCGATCTGAAGCCGGTCAAGAACGGCCTCGGCATCTCGATCCTCTCCACGTCCAAGGGCGTCATGTCCGACACCGCGGCCCGCGAGGCCAAGGTGGGCGGCGAAGTCCTCTGCAGGGTCTACTGATATGTCCCGTATCGGCAAGAAAACCATCTCGATCCCGAAGGGCGTCACGCTGACGCTCGACGGGCAGACCGTTACGGTGAAGGGGCCCAAGGGCGAGCGCACCTGGACCGTCGCCGAGGAGATCGAGGTCAAGCAGGACGGCGAAGAGCTGTCCCTGGCCCCGCGCGTCGACACCCAGCGCGCCCGCGCCATGTGGGGCCTGTCGCGCACCCTGGTGGCCAACATGGTCACCGGCGTGACGACCGGCTTCGAGAAGAGCCTCGACCTGGTCGGCGTCGGCTACCGCGCCGCCATGAAGGGTAACGCCCTGTCGCTGCAGCTCGGCTTCTCGCACGACGTCGACATCCAGCCGCCGGCGGGCATCACCTTCGCGGTGCCGAAGCAGACCGAAATCAAGATCTCGGGCAGCGACAAGCAGGCTGTCGGCCAGATCGCCGCCGTGATCCGCAAGCTGCGTCCGCCGGAACCCTACAAGGGCAAGGGCGTGCGCTATGCGGGCGAGACCGTCCGGCGCAAGGAAGGCAAGAAGAAGTAAGCCATGGCCACTACTCTCAAGCAAAACGCCAAGCGTCGCGCCGAGCGCACCCGTCGCCGCCTCAAGGCGGTGGCCAACGGCCGCCTGCGTCTGTCGGTCCATCGCTCGGACAAGAACATCTCGGCCCAGGTCATCGACGACGCCCAGGGCGTCACCGTGGCTTCCGCCTCGTCGCTGGAAGGCGGCAAGGGCGCCAAGGGTTCGGACACCGCCGCCGCTGCCCGCATCGGCAAGCTGATCGCCGAACGCGCTCTCGAGAAGGGCGTGAAGGACGTGGTCTTCGACCGCGGCGGCTACATCTATCACGGACGGGTGAAGGCGCTGGCGGAAGCCGCGCGTGAAGCCGGCCTGAACTTCTAAGGGACGCGACAGATGGCGCAACAACCCCAACGCGGCGGTGGCGATCGCAATCGTCGTGACAACCGCAACGCTCCCGCCGTCGATGGTCCGGACTCGGACATCATCGAGAAGCTGGTGCACATCAACCGCGTCGCCGCCACCGTTAAGGGCGGCCGCCGGTTCTCGTTCGCGGCCCTGATGGTCGTCGGCGACGGCAAGGGCCGCGTCGGCTTCGGCCACGGCAAGGCGCGCGAAGTGCCGGAAGCTATCCGCAAGGCGACCGAAGAAGCCAAGAAGACCATGATCAAGGTTCCGCTGCGCGAGAACCGCACCCTGCACCACGACGGCCAGGGCCGTTGGGGCGCCGGCAAGATCATGATGCGCGCGGCTCCTCCGGGGACCGGCGTGATCGCGGGCGGTCCGATGCGCGCCGTGCTCGAAACCCTCGGCGTCCAGGACGTCGTCGGGAAGTCGACCGGCTCGTCGAACCCCTACAACATGATCCGCGCCACCTTCGAAGCTCTGAAGGTCCAGTCGTCGCCGCGCATGGTGGCCTCGAAGCGCGGCAAGAAGGTCGCCGACCTGATGGGCCGCCGCAACGACGGCGCCTCGGCGCCGGAAGCCGTGGAGGGCTGATAGATGGCCAAGACCGAATCCAAAGCCACCGTCACCGTCCGCCAGACGGCCTCGCCGATCCGCCGCAAGGCCGATCAGCGCGCCACCCTGGCCGGCCTGGGCCTCAACCGCGTGGGTCGTGAATCGACCCTGGAGGACACCCCCTCCGTCCGCGGCATGATCGCCAAGGTCGCCCACATGGTGGAAGTGGTCGAGAAGTAACCCGCATCGCCCTCTCCCGAACCCGGGGGAGGGCGGTTCGCTTCTTGCGAATACCGGACGGGCCGCCTAGAAGCGGCCCTTCATTTTTTCCAGCGCCGAGTCCGCTCTCCGAGCGGGCGTGAGAACCCGAAAGGATCAGGCACATGAAACTGAACGAAATCCGCGACAACGAAGGCGCCCACAAGAAGCGCATGCGCGTCGGCCGGGGCCCCGGCTCGGGCAAGGGCAAGACCTCGGGCCGCGGCGTCAAGGGGCAGAAGTCCCGCTCGGGCGTCGCCATCGGCGGCTTCGAAGGCGGCCAGATGCCGCTGTACATGCGGATGCCGAAGCGCGGCTTCAACAATCCGAACGCCCTGAAGCTGGCCGAGGTCAACCTCTGGCGCCTGCAGGAGGCGATCGACGCCGGCAAGCTGGACGGCAAGTCCGAGATCAACGGCGAGGTCCTGGTGGCCGCCGGCGTGATCCGTCGCGTCAAGGACGGCGTCCGCCTGCTGGGCACCGGCGAGATCAAGGGCAAGCTGAACCTGGTCGTCTGGTCGGCCACCTCGGGCGCCCTGAAGGCCATCGAGGCCGCCGGCGGCTCGGTCACCCAGCAGCGCATCGAAGCCGAGGCCAAGGCTGCGGCCCGCGTCGAAAAGCGCAACGCCGCCAAGGGCAAGGCCCCGGCGCCGAAGGCTCCCAAGGGCGACGCCAACAAGGTCTCGGCCCGCGCCAAGCGCACCGCCGCCAAATAAAGAACGAGGGGCGCTCTCGCCACGGGGGCGCCCTTCGCCTATCTGGACGCAAGCGCGGGATTCCTGTCCCATGCGCCGTTCTGATCAGTCGGGGTAACGACATATGGCTTCGGCCGCCGAACAACTCGCAGCCAATATGAACATGGGCTCGTTCGCCAAGGCGACCGAGCTGCACAAGCGTCTGCTGTTCACCGTGATGGCCCTGCTGGTCTACCGCGTTGGCACCTATGTGCCGGTGCCGGGGATCAACACGGACGCCTTCCTGGCCTTCTTCCAGAACCAGGACAGCCAACGCGGCATCCTGGACATGTTCAACATGTTCTCGGGCGGCGCGGTCGAGCGTTTCGCGGTCTTCGCGCTGAACGTGATGCCCTACATCTCGGCGTCGATCATCGTCCAGCTGATGGGCGCGGTGTATCCGCCGTGGGAGAAGCTGCGCAAGGAAGGCGGCGAGAGCGGCCGCAAGCAGCTGAACCAGTACACCCGTTATCTGACCGTGGTGCTGGCCCTGTTCCAGTCGGCGGGCATCGCCATCGGCCTGAACGCCCAGCCGGGCTTCGTCGACAATCCCGGGATCTTCTTCATCGTCTCGACGGTGACGGTCCTGACCGGCGGCACAATGTTCCTGATGTGGCTGGGCGAGCAGGTCACCGCCCGCGGCATCGGCAACGGCATTTCGCTGATCATCATGGCCGGCATCGTGGCCGTCCTGCCGGGCACGCTCGCCCGCATGTTCGGCATGGCCCAGCAGGGCCTGATGTCGCCCTTCACCCTGCTGCTGATCCTGGCGGGCGGCGTGGCGGCGATCATCTTCATCGTCTTCATGGAGCGCGCCCAGCGGCGGCTGCTGATCCAGTATCCGAAGCGTCAGGAAGGCAACCGCATGGCTGGCGGCGAGCGCTCGTTCCTGCCGCTGAAGGTCAACACGGCGGGCGTCATTCCGCCGATCTTCGCCTCGTCGCTGCTGATGCTGCCGACCACGGTCGCCCAGGTGACGGCCAACGCCAACCTGCCGTCGTGGATGGACTGGCTGCCGGCGGTGACGGCGCAGATGCAGCACGGCCAGCCGATCTACATGGCGATCTACGCCCTGCTGATCATCTTTTTCACCTTCTTCTACACCTCGATCACCTTCAATCCCGAGGACACGGCCGAGAACCTGCGCAAGTACGGCGGCTTCCTGCCCGGCATCCGGCCGGGCAAGCGGACGGCCGAGTATCTCGACTATGTGCTGACGCGCCTGACGACCATCGGCGCGGTCTATCTGACCGGCATCTGCGTCATCCCCGAGCTGTTCCTGCCGGCGACGGTCGTGATGGCCTTCGGCGGCACCTCGATCCTGATCGTCGTGTCGGTGACCATGGACACCGTGGCCCAGATCCAGTCCCAGCTGCTGGCGCACCAGTACGAGGGTCTGATCAAGAAGGCCAAGCTGCGCGGCCGCGGCGGCCGGGGCAAGGGCGTCACCGCGCCCGCCCGGCGCTGATCCGGGCCGGGGAGGGGCGGCGATGAACCTGATCCTGTTCGGCCCGCCGGCGGCAGGCAAGGGCACCCAGGCCAAGCGGCTGGTCGAGACCCGCGGCATGGTCCAGCTGTCGACCGGCGACATGCTGCGCGCGGCCATCGCCTCCGGCTCGGAGCTGGGCCTGAAGGTCAAGGACGTGCTGGCCCGCGGCGAGCTGGTCACCGACGAGATCGTCATCGCCCTGATCGAGGCCCGCCTGCCCGAGGCCGAGGCCGCCGGCGGCGCCATCTTCGATGGCTTCCCCCGCACCGTGGCCCAGGCCGAGGCGCTGGACGCCATGCTGGCCGGCCGCGGCGCCCGCATCGACCGGGTCATCCGCCTGAAGGTCGACGACGAAGCCCTGACCGCCCGGATCACCAAACGCTTCGCCGAACAGGGGCGTCCGGACGACAATCCCGAGACCTTCAAGGACCGTCTGGCCGTCTACAACCGTCAGACCGCGCCCCTGCTGCCCTATTACGCCGACCAGGGTCTGCTGACCGAGATCGACGGCATGGGCTCGATCGAGGCCGTCTCGTCCGCCATCGACGCCGCGCTGGACGCCTGAACACAGGCTGAGCCGAAGCGTCCGACGCGCGTTCATGCCCCATGTGGCATAGTCCGGCCGTGAACATCCGCTCGTTCCTCAACCGGGACCGTCAGCTCAGACTGGGCGCCTTCACGGTCGTACTGGCGGCCCATGCGGGGCTCTTCGCTCTCGTGGCGCGCACCCAGCCCACGCCCCTGCAGCCCCTGCCCCAGGTGTTCATGGTCGAGCTGCTGGCCCCGGAGCCGCCGCCCCCTCCGCCTCCGCCGCCGCCCGAGACGCCGTCGGACACGACGGGCGGAGGAGCCCCCGCCGCCCCCTCCCGCATCCACGTCCCGCCGCCGCCGCGCGAGCCGGTCCCGCCC
>JAEZIH010000053.1 GCA_023416055.1 Pseudomonadota bacterium
GGCCGGTCCGGACGCCCCGCCGCGGCGTCTTCCCCTGCATCACCTGTTGCCGTGGTTCATTGTCGGCTTCCTGCTGATGATGGGCGCGCGCTCCTTCGGGCTGATCCCCGCCGTGGCCCTGCCCGTTCTGGAAACCAGCGCCACCGTCCTCACCCTTCTCGCCATGGCCGCGCTCGGCCTCAGCACCGACGCCCGCGCGGTCGCCCGCTCGGGCGTGCGCATCGCCGCCGTGGTCACCCTCTCCCTGCTGACCCAGTTGGGTCTGGCCCTGGGGCTGATCTACGTGCTGGCGCTGGTTTGAGCCGCCTTCAGGCCTCGCCGCCTGCGAAGTCGTCCGCCAGCTTGCCGGCCACCCGTTCGATCCATTTGCGGATGTCTGGGACGGCGGTGGTCTCCCAGAAAGCCGCGCGCGCCGGCGGACCCAGCACATAGAGCCGGGAGTCCGGCGCACCCTCGGCCCCCAGCGCCCTCCCCTCCGCGTCGACGTCCAGCCCGAGGCCAAGCGGGTCCAGCCGCGCCCGGCCCGCCGCGATCAGGGACCCGGCCACCGGATCGGCCGCGGGGTCATGACCCGGCCCGGTGCAGTCGATCAGCCAGCCGCCTTCCAGCGGCGCCGCCTGACCGCCGCCGCGTGGCCTCCAGTCCACGCTGACGCCCTCTGCCGTCTCCGCAATCCGGCCGATGCGTCCGGCCGCGACCTTCAGCCGGCCCGAGCTCGCCATCGCCTCGATGGTCAGGGAGATCGCCGGCGCCAGCCGATGGCGATGGACGTCCCACCACGGCCTCAGATGACGCAGGAAGCGCGCCCGCAAGGCGGCGTCGCCCTGCGCCCACAGATCGGCGGTGATCGGGCGCAGCCCCTCCATGACGCCCCGCCAGCCCTCGCCTTCCGACAGGCGGCGGGCCTCGGCCAGCCGGGCCGAAAGCGGCCCCTCCGTCAGGGCCGGGGTCGGCGCGACCGGCGCGTCGTGCACGGCTCCATGCGCTCGCGGCGTCAGCCCCCGCCGGCTCAGCGCAGCGGCCCGGCCGCGCCAGCCCTGCGCCTGCAGCCACAGCACCACATCCACCATGGTCAGGCCCGTGCCGAGGATGACCACGTCCTCCTCCGCTCCGATGCGGTCCAGCGCTGCGGGCGCCCAGGGATCGGCGATGACGCGGGCCTCTTCGCTTCCGGGTCTCGCCGTGGCCGGCGCAGGATTGCCGGTGGTCAGGACCACCGCGGCGGCCCGAACGCGGCGGCCGTCGGCCAGGCGCACCGCCGAGCCCTCCACAGCCACGGCTTGGCCCGCGACGCGTTCGATCAGGCCCGGCCGGCCGGCCTCGACCGACGCCAGCCGATCCTGCACGTACAGGCCGTACAGCCGCCGCGGGGCGAATCCTTCCGGGTCGGCGTGGCGGGGATGATGCGCCTGCAGCCAGCGCACGAAGTCGTCCGGCCGCCCCTCCACCGCGCCCATCCGGTTCGACCGGACGTTCAGCAGATGGCGGTCGAAGCGGGTCGAATAGGCGATCCCGGTCCCGAACTCGCCCGTCCGCTCGATCAGGGCCGAGGCGATCCCGGCCTCGGCCAGGCGGGCGGCCAGCATGGCGCCGGAGAACCCGCCACCGACGATGGCCACCTTCGGGGATTGCTCGGCCAAGGGCCCTCCTGATCCTCACCGCCCGAACGACGACCCTAACGGCTCGCCCCGCCCCCCGGAACCCCGGCCTTCGCCTCAGATTTCCTGGTTGTAGGCGCCGATCTCGGAATACTTGGCCAGCCGGGGCTTCACCTCCTCGCGGAACAGGGCGCGCATGTCGTCCTCGGAGCGCATGCTCTCGACCACCACCACCAGCTCCGGCTTGTTCGACGAGGCGCGGACCAGCACCCAGGAGCCGTCCTCCAGGTGAACCCGCACGCCATTGACGGTGATCGCCTCGACGATCTTGCGGCCGAGGATCTCGCCGCCCGAGGTCGCCAGGTCCTCGTACTCCTTCACGATCCGCTCCAGCACCTCGTACTTGAGCTCGTCGTCGCAGTGCGGGCTCATGGTCAGGCTGGTCCAGGCGTCCGGCAGGGCCGCCTTCAGCTCGCTCAGCTTCTTGCCCGGATCGCGGTCCAGCATGGCCAGCACGGCACCGGCGGCCACGATGCCGTCGTCGTAGCCGTGGCCCAGCGGCCCGGCCATGAAGAAGTGGCCCGACTTCTCGAACCCGGCCAGCGCCCCGACCTCGGCGGTCTTGCGCTTGATGTAGGAATGGCCGGTCTTCCAGTAGATGGTCTCGGCCCCGTTGGCCTTCAGCACCTCGTCCGTCTTGTAGAGGCCGGTGGACTTCACATCGACGACGAAGGTCGAGTCCGGGTGCAGCTTCGACAGGTCGCGGGCCAGCATCAGGCCGATCTTGTCGGCGAAGATCTCCTCGCCGGTGTCGTCCACCACCCCGCAGCGGTCGCCGTCGCCGTCGAAGCCCAGCGCCAGGTCGGCCCCGGTCTCCCTCACCCGCTGCGCCATCTGGCTCAGCATGGCGTGGTCCTCGGGGTTGGGATTGTACTTGGGGAAGTTGAAGTCGAGGTCGGCGTCCATCTCGATCACCTCGGCGCCCATGCGCCGCAGCGCCTCGGGCGCGAAGGCCCCGGCCGTGCCGTTGCCGCAGGCCGCGATCACCTTGATCGGCCGGCTCAGCTTCACCTTACTGACCTCCTCGAGATAGCGTTCGCGGAAGTCGTCGATCCGCGTCAGCGTCCCGCCGCCGCGCGCCTTGCCCTCGCCGCCCAGCACGATGTCCTTCAGCCGGCCGATCTCGTCCGGGCCGAAGGTCAGCGGCGGATTGGCCCCCATCTTGACCCCGGTCCAGCCGTTCTCGTTGTGGCTGGCGGTGACCATGGCGACGCACGGGGCGTCCAGGGCGAACTGCGCGAAATAGGCCATCGGCGACAGGGCCAGGCCGACGTCCAGCACCTCCATGCCGCCTTCCAGCAGGCCCAGCGTCAGGGCCTGCTTCACCGCCAGCGAATAGGAGCGGAAATCGTGCCCCACCACGATGCGCGGCGTCTGGCCGATCTCGTGGATATAGGTCGCCAGGCCGAGGCCCAGCGCCTGGATGCCCAGCAGGTTGATCTCCTTCTCCAGCACCCAGCGAGCGTCGTACTCCCGGAAGCCGGTGGCCTTGACCAGAGGGATGGTCTCGTACTCGGACGTGTTGGGGCGAAGGTCGGCGCGGGGCGTCTGCATCGAAGATCCTGGGCTGCGGGAGGCGCGGCGATACGGCCAAGCCTGCCGCTTCTAGCCCCCTCGGGTTCCGAGCCGCAACAACGCGCCTCCTGCGGCGAGGCTCCCGGGAACCAGCGACCGCGCCGAAGCTTGACCCTTCCGGACCCCCGGCCTACCCGTCCGGGACGCCCACGGAGACCCGCATGCCCCGACTGATCCTGCTGCGCCACGGCCAGAGCCAGTGGAACCTGGAGAATCGCTTCACCGGCTGGGTCGACGTCGACCTGACCGCCGAGGGCGAAGCCCAGGCGCGGCGCGGCGGCGAGCTGATCGCCCAGGTCGGCTTTCGTCCCGACGTCATGTTCACCTCGGTCCTGACCCGTGCGAAGCGCACCGGCGCCCTGGCCCTGGACTCCGCCGGCCTGAAGGACGTGCCGGTGGTCGAGGACTGGCGGCTCAACGAGCGCCACTACGGCGGCCTGACCGGGCTCAACAAGGCCGAGACCGCCGAGAAGCACGGCGAGGACCAGGTGAAGATCTGGCGCCGCAGCTACGACGTGCCGCCGCCGCCGCTCGCCCCGGGCG
>JAEZIH010000077.1 GCA_023416055.1 Pseudomonadota bacterium
GAGGCGACCGACGGCCTGATGAAGGCGCTGGGCATGGGGCAGGGCGACGCCGCCTTCTTCGCCGCCGGCGACCCGGCTGTGTTCTCGAAGTTCGCCGCCAACGCCCGCATCAAGCTCGGCCAGGACCTCGGCCTGATCTCGGACGACGAGTTCCGCTTCTGCTGGATCGTCGACTTCCCGATGTTCGAGTGGAACGAGGACGAGAAGCGCGTCGACTTCTCGCACAACCCCTTCTCCATGCCGCAGGGCGAGATGGAGGCCCTGACCGGCAAGGATCCGCTGGACGTGCTGGCCTACCAGTACGACATCGTCTGCAACGGCTACGAGCTGTGCTCCGGGGCGATCCGGAACCACAAGGCCGAGATCATGCTCAAGGCCTTCGAGATCGCCGGTTACGACGCCTCGGTGGTCGAGGAGCAGTTCGGCGGCATGCTCAACGCCTTCCGCTACGGCGCCCCGCCGCACGGCGGCCTGGCCCCGGGCATCGACCGCATCGTCATGCTGCTGGCCGGCGAGACCGCCATCCGCGAGGTCATCGCCTTCCCGCTGAACCAGCAGGGCCAGGATCTGCTGATGGGGGCTCCGGCCAATGTGCTGGAGAAGCAGCTCAAGGAGCTGCACATCCGCCAGGCCCTGCCGCTGAAGGGCTGAATTGATGAAGGCCCCGCTGTCCGACGGGGCCTTCGATCAGCGGCCGCTGCTGGCGACCACGATATTGCGGACGCGCGGCGGCGTCGGCGGGCGCGGCGGCGCCGGCGGGGTCGGTGGCGCAGGGGCGACCCTCACGCCGCTCAGCCCGCGGCAGACGCGGGGCGTCAGGTCGCCGGGCAGACGGGTGCTGGCGTCGCCACAGGCACGTCCGACCTGGGACTGGGTCAGGTTCCGGGCCCGCGACAGGTCGGCGCCGCGGATGTCGGTCCGGTTCAGCTCCGCCCCGTCGAAGTCCGCGCCGGCGAAGGAGCCCCCGGTCAGCCGCGCCCCGTTCAGGGTCGCGCCCGAGAAGTCCGAGGAGCGGAAGTCGCCGTTGCTCAGGTTGGACATGCTGATGTCCGCCCCCGAGAAGTCGGCGCCGCGGGCGCGGACATTGGCCAGGGTGACGGCGACCAGCTCGGCGTCACTCAGGTCGGCCCCGCTCAGCACCGCCCCGTTCAGGTTGGCGCTGACCAGCTGGGCCCCGGACAGGTCGGCGTTCGAGAACTGGGCCCGCACCAGCGTCGCGCCCGAGGCGTCGACGCCCGCCAGGCTGGCCCCGCTGAAGTTAGCCCCGGTGAAGTTGGTCGCGGTCAGCGAGGCGCCGTCGAGGTCGGCCCGGCTGAAGTCGCTGCCCGAGAAGTTGGAACCCATCAGCTCGGCGCCGCGCAGGTCGGCTCCCACGAGGGTGGCGTTCAGGAAGCTCGCGCCATGGAAGGCGGCGCCGGTCAGGTCGCGGCCGGACAGTTCGCAGCGGTTGCAGGATCCGCCCAGCGACACCATTCGGGCCACGTCGCGATCCTGGAAACCGAACTGCAGCCGGACCTCGGCCGCCGCCGGCGTCGCCGCGAGGGCGGCCATCGCCGCTCCCGCCGCCAGACTGGCGGTCATGAGGCGACGGAACAGGGGCGAAGCGATCTGGGTCACGCTCTGGTTCTGCCTGCAAACCCCCGCGATCCCTACTTAAATCGCCGTAAGGTGGATGGCGCGGGTCGTTCAGCTTGGCCGTTCAGCAGTGGGGAATGCGCAACCCCGCCGGCAGCTGCGTCGCCTCGTCGCCGCAGGCCTGATTGAGCCGGCTCTGGGTCAGGCCGGTGGCGCGTTGAAGGGACGCGCCGGCGAAGTTCGCGCCGCTCAGCGTCGCCCCGCTGAAGTTCGCCCCGTCAAGATAGGCCCCGACGAAACTGGCGTTGGTCAGGTTCGCGCCGGCGAAGCTGGAGCCCGAGAACACGCCGCCATAGGCCTCGACGTCGCGCAGGTCGGCGTTGTTGAAGCGGGTGCGGTTCATCACGCTCAGGCTCAGGTCGGCCTGCCGAAGTCGCGCTCCGCTCAGGTTCAGGCCCCGCGCCTGCAGGCCGGAGAAGTCGCCCTGGAACAGGTTGCACCCGGCGCAGCTGGCGCCGCCCCGCACGCGGGCGATCTGCCCCGCATTCTGCGCCTCGACCGGTGCGGCGGTCGTGGCGAGGGCGGCGACGGCGAGGACGGTGGTCAGGATCGGCTTCATGGCAGGCTCTCCGTGTCTCGCGGGACGGTGCAAGACCCACGCCAGCCTGACCGCAAATCCTTGATTTATCCCTGCATCGACGGCGCGGCCCCGCAAGTGTCGCAGGTCCAGCCCGCTCCTCGCTGCTGCAGGGCGAAATCGCCGCACGACGGGCAGGCCACCGCCTCTGACGGCGCTGGAGGCGAGGTCGCCTCCGGGTCCCGCTTCTGGCCGAAGGGCAGCACGACGAGGTTGTCCGGCGCAGCCCCGCGCGCGAAGCCCTTCGAAATGAACCGCGCCGCCGGCACCGGCTCCGGGGCCTCCTCGCCCTGGCTCGCGCCCAGACCATCGGCGTTCAGGCCGTCCGGTTCGGCGTTGGCGAGTTCGTGACGGCCCAGATACGACACCCCCAGCTCGCGGAAGATATAGTCCAGGATCGAGGTCGCCGACTTGATGGAGTCATTGCCCGTGACCCGCCCCGACGGCTCGAAGCGGGTGAAGACGAAGGCGTCGACGAACCGCTCCAGCGGCACGCCGTACTGCAGGCCCATGGAGACGGCGATGGCGAAATTGTTCATCAGCGAACGGAAGGCGGCGCCTTCCTTGTGCATGTCGATGAAGATCTCGCCGAGCTCGCCGTCCTCGTATTCGCCGGTGTGGATGTACACCTTGTGCCCGCCGACCGCGGCCTTTTGGATATAGCCCTTGCGCCGGTCGGGCAGCTTCCGCCGGGTGCGATCGCGCTCGACGACCTTCTCAACGACGCGTTCGACGGCGCGCGTCTCCGGTTCGGGGCGGCGCTCGCGCGGCGACTCAGCGGCGGGCAGGTCCAGCCAGCGTCCGGCAGGCGGCGAAAGCCTCCGCAGGCGGACTGCGCGACGGCCTTCACGGGCAGCGTCGCCGAGAAGCCGCGCCGCCTGGGCCGGACTGGTCCTCCAGTCCAGCTCGACGGGCGTTGTGTCGGGCGCGAGGCTGTGAGGCTCCACTGCCCGGCGCAAGCGCGCCTCGAAGCCGGCCGGGTCGGCCAGAACGGGTCCCAGGACTTCCGGCGCTTGCCAGAAGGACAGATCGCTCCGGCCGAACGCCCACGCCGTGGCGGCAGCGATATCCTCGGGGCTAAAACCGAGGCGGATCAACAGCGAACCCTCGAAGCCGTCCTCCACCCCGAGCACGTCCCGTACGAAGCCGGCGTCCAGCACCGGAGCGCGGAAGGCGTCTTCCAGCCGTTCGACCTGTCCGAGCGCCGATTCGATGGCCTCAAGCTCGACGTCGGTCAGGCCGCGAGCGCGCAGGACGGCGTGGTCGATGCCCGGAGCCTCCGCCAGCGTGCGACGCCCCAGCAGATGACGCTCCGCCGATTCGAGATCGCCGCCTGCTCTGACGATGGCGGCGGCGACGGACGGCCGGAGGCGACGTGCGATCTGACCGTCGGCCGTCTCGAAGACGTCCAGCGGAGCCAGTGGCGTCAGACCCAACCGGAGGGCGGCCTCGGGGTCGTCGACGAAGAGGCGGCACGGGCGCAGGCCGGCGACGACCGCGGCCAGGTCCGCTGCGACCGCTTCGGCATCCGCCGCGTCGTCCGCCAGCACCAGGTCGGCCAGTCCGCCCAGGCCCACAGACAGCGGCGCCTCTCCGCAGGCCTGGGCCCACAGCTGGACCACGGCGGTCAGGGCGGGGCCGAACTGGTCGCCGGCGAGGTCGTGCAGCCGCGGAAGGGAGATCAGAACGGCCAGGCCCTCGGACGCCTGCAGCAGGGCGTCGGCGGTCTCGGGGTCGAAGGTCAGGATCAGGTCGCCGTCGACGGCGCCCTCGGCGGCCAGCTGCGCGACCGGCGCGCCCGAGGCGACCAGCTCCCGGTCGGCCACGGCCACCATGGGGCTGTAGCGGGGCTCGGGCAGGGTGGCCAGCTCGACGGTTTCCCCGGCCACGACTCGCGCGATGTCGGCGTCCGATGCGCCGGCCTGGCGGGCGGCGAGGGCCGCGCGTCCGAGGGCCGGATTCCGCGCCGGATCGGCGCAGTCGGCGGCGGGCCCCTCGCACCGGCTTACGGCATCGGCGACGCCCTGCAGGGCGCGGGCGACGGCGTCCACCGCCTGGGACGCCAGCCGCCCCGCGCGCCGCTGAGCCATTTCTGCTCGCAACCGACGGGTCGCGGCCAGGTCGGCCAGGTTCAGTTGATCGCCCTCTATGGGGGGAACGGCCGCTGGCGTCGCCACCCCGAGGGTGAGGATGGCGGCCATCTCGTCGGTCGCCCGCTGCGGCAGGCAGAAGCGACGGGCGAACGCCTTGACCGCCTCGCCAACGGGATCGCGGGCGTCCGGCGACACGCCCTCCGCCTCCGCCCAGTCCAGCCACGCCTCGAGCTGGACGTCTGACCAGAAGTCAGGCGCGGGGACGGCGACGATGCGGTCCGGGCGCTCGATTTCGCGCACCGGGCGACGGAGCAGGGCGGCGAGCAGGGCGAAGCGGAATGACGGTCGCATGGGCGGTCTCGGCAAGGCTTGGCCAATGCTAGACCGCCTGCCGCAGAGCGCAATAAATCTGGCGGGTGCGAGTAGGATTACCCCCAAGATGTTGAGGTTCGGCCAGCGATCGGCGCGCTGGACGGAACGCTCCCGGGTTTCTATGATCGGCCGACGTCGCGGACCTCCCGATGCGACTCCTGAAAGAGTGGATTTCCAACGTGCTAGGCAAGATCTTCGGCTGGACCAGCGGCGCGACCATCGGCACCCTGTTCACCATCGCCAAGCGCGGCCAGCTGGTCGGCACGGATGAGTTCGGCAACCGCTACTACCTGGCGCGCGACGCCCGCAGCTACGACGGCCGCCGTCGGCGCTGGGTGGTCTACAACGGCTACGCCGACGCCTCGAAGGTGCCGCCGGACTGGCACGGCTGGCTGCACTACACCGTCGACGAGCCCCCGACCGAGCGTCCGCTGCCGCGCCGCGCCTGGGAGAAGGACCACCTGCCCAACCTGACCGGCACGCCGATGGCGTGGCGGCCGCAGGGTTCGCTGGCGGCCGAGGGGCGTCGACCCGCCGCGACCGGCGACTACGAGGCTTGGCGTCCGGAATGAGCCGCAAGGGCGCCATCCTCGGAGGCGTGACGGCGCTGGCTGTGCTGGCGTCGGGCGTCGTCGTGGCCTCGGCGCTTAACGACCTGCCGCAGGACGCCCGGCCGATCGATCCGACGGCCGAATTGAACCGGCAGCAGACGCCACAGCCTCCGACGCCCGCTCCCGTGGTGCCTCAGGAGCCTGCGCCCGAGGCCGAGCCCGCGCCGGCGCGGCCGGTGCCCATCACGCCGCCGGCTCCCGTGGTCGTCATCGCCGAACAACCCCCGGCCGCCAGCGAGTCCGCCGAGGCTGAAAAGCGGGCGGAGGAGCGCCCCGCGCCGACGCCGGCTGCGGACACGGCTCCGGGTCGCCGCCAGCGTGGGCGGATCGCCATCGTCGAGGCCGTGGACAAGATCACCGCCGAAACCATGCGTTTCGAGGTCGAGGTCGGCGGCCGCCCGGTGCGTTTCCAGAAGTCGCTGATCTTCACCGCCCGGGCCTGCGAGATGTCGGCGTCGGACGAGCTGGTGCCGGATTCGATCGCCTATCTCGAGGTCAGTCTGCAGCCGCGTGGGGTGCTTCAGGCGTCCGAGCCGCGGCAGATCTTCCGGGGCTGGATGTTCGCCTCGGCGCCGGCCGTCAACGGTCTTCAGCACCCGGTTTATGACGCTTGGGTAGTGGGCTGCAAGGCGTAGGCGACCGCGTCGTTCCCTGACATCGGTTCGAACAGGGCGGATATGTCGGGGACTACGGGACGCGCCGCCTGCAGCAGCCTGAGATAGGTCGACTGCGGGGTCTCCACCGCTCCGAACTGGCCCAGATGGGCGGTCAGGAACTGGGCGTCCAGCAGCCGCCAGCCGCCGCGCTTCAGCCGCGCCACCAGATGGACAAGCGCGACCTTGGAGGCGTCCCGCTCGCGGCTGAACATGCTTTCTCCGAAGAAGGCGCCGCCGAGGGTGACGCCGTAGAGGCCTCCCGCCAGGCGCTCGTCGCGCCAGCACTCGATGGAGTGGGCGTGACCGCGCGCGTGGAGTTCGCCGTACAGGCGGCGGATGGGGGCGTTGATCCAGCTGTCCTCGCGGTCGGGCGCGGCGGCTGCGCAGGCCTCGACCACGGCGTCGAAGGCGGTGTTGACCCGCACCTCGAAGGCGTCGCTGCGCACGGTGCGACGCAGTCTGGACGGGACGTGGAAGCCGTCCAGGGGGATGACGCCGCGCTGGTCGGGCTCGACCAGGAATATCCGCGGATCGTCGCGAGCCTCGCCCATCGGGAAGACGCCGGAGGCGTAGCAGTTCAGCAGCTGGTCGGGACCGAAGCCGCCGAACGGCCCGCTGGCGCTGAACTCCGGCTCCTCCACCGCGTCAGGCTTCGCCCTTCTGGCGCTTCGCCCACTGCTCCAGCCAATGGATGTCGTAGTCGCCCGACAGGATGTCCGGCTCCTGCAACAGCTTCTGGAAAAGGGGGATGGTGGTGTCGACGCCGCCAACGACCATCTCGTTCAGGCTGCGCTTGAGGCGGGCGATGCACTCCTCGCGGTCGCGGCCGTGGACGATGAGCTTGCCGATCAGGCTGTCGTAGTAGGGCGGGATCGAATAGCCGGCGTAGATGGCGCTATCCAGCCGCACGCCCAGGCCTCCCGGCGCGTGGAAGTCGTTCACCGTCCCCGGCGAGGGGGTGAAGGTCTCGGCGTTCTCGGCGTTGATGCGTACCTCGATGGCGTGGCCGTCGAAGTGGACGTCCTCCTGACGGAACGACAGCGGCAGGCCGGCGGCGATGCGGATCTGCTCGCGCACCAAGTCGACGCCGGTGATCATTTCCGTAACCGGATGCTCGACTTGCAGACGGGTGTTCATCTCGATGAAGAAGAACTCGCCATCCTCCCACAGGAACTCGATGGTGCCGACGCCGAGATAGCCGATGGCCGCGATGGCCTTGTTGACCGTCTCGCCGATGGCCGCGCGTTCCCTGGCCGTCAGGGCCGGGGAGGGGGCCTCTTCCAGCACCTTCTGGTGCCGGCGCTGCAGCGAACAGTCGCGTTCGCCGAGATGGACGACATTGCCGTGACTGTCGGCGATCACCTGCAGTTCGATGTGACGCGGCTTCTGGAGGTAGCGCTCCATGTAGACCGCGCCGTTGCCGAAGGCGGCCTGCGCCTCGGACTGGGCTGTCTGGACAGCCTCCACAAGGTCATTGGCGCTCAGGGCCACCTTCATGCCGCGTCCGCCGCCGCCGGCGGCCGCCTTGACGATCAGCGGGAAGCCGATCGACTTCGAGGCCTCGATCGCCGCCTCGATGGTCTCGACCTCACCCTTCGAGCCCGGAACGCAGGGGATGCCGGCGTCGAGGACGGTCTGCTTGGCCGTGATCTTGTCGCCCATGACCCGGATGTGCTCAGGCTTGGGCCCGATGAAGGTCATGCCGTGCGCTTCGACGATCTCGGCGAAGCGGGCGTTTTCCGACAGGAAGCCGTAGCCGGGGTGGATAGCCTGGGCGCCGGTGATCTCGGCGGCGGCGATGATCGAGGGGATGTTCAGATAGGACTTGGCCGCCGGAGCCGGGCCGATGCAGACGCTCTCGTCGGCCAGCCGCACCCACATGGCGCCGCGATCGGCTTCCGAATGCACGGCGACGGTGGAGATGCCCATCTCCTTGCACGCGCGGTGGATCCGCAGGGCGATCTCGCCGCGGTTGGCGATGAGGACTTTCGTGAACACCGGATCAGGCCTCGAGCAGGACGAGCGGTTCGCCGAACTCGACCGGCTGGGCGTCGCCGACCAGGACCTCCTTCACGACGCCGTCGCGCGG
>JAEZIH010000115.1 GCA_023416055.1 Pseudomonadota bacterium
CCGCTGCGAAGCCCGGGCCCGCCGTGGCCCCCGCGGCCTCTCCGGCTCCGGCCGCCGCGCCTGCGGCCAAGCCGGCCGAGAGGAAGGGCTTCCTGACCGGCCTGCTGGACATGATCTTCGGCAAGAAGTGATCGTCGGCTGAAAACGAAGAAGCGCCGGAGGAGCCATCCTCCGGCGCTTTTTCATACGCGCCATGTACGGCGGCTCAGGCCTCGGGCAGGTCCTCGGCGAGGATGGCCATTTCGAACATGAAGCTGCCGGCCTCGTCCTCGTCCTCGAAGACCACGCCGATGAACTCGTCGCCGACGTAGACCTCGGCCGAATCGGCGGGCTTGCCGCGCGGCTTCACGATGATGCCGCCGGTGTTGAAGGTGCGCTTCAGGTGCGTCTCGACGCGCTTCATGTCGGCGGCGTTCATGGTCAGTCCTCGGGTCTCGTGTTGGCCGCGGACCCTAGAGAAGGCGGACCGGCGATGGAAGGCCCTGCGGCCGGCGTCAGATGACGAAGTCGTAGACGATGTCGGCGAGGGTGTGGTCCATGGTCCGCGCCGGAGCGTCGCCGGTCGGGCAGTTGACCAGGCGGGCCGGGACGCCGGCGACGGTGCAGCCGGCCGGAACGGGCTTGAGCACCACCGAGCCCGAGGCGACCTTGGCGTAGTCGCCGACGGTGATGGCGCCCAGGACCTTGGCGCCGGCGCCCAGCAGCACGCCCTTGCCGATCTTGGGGTGGCGGTCGCCGCGTTCGGCCCCGGTGCCGCCGAGGGTGACCGCGTGCAGCATCGACACCTCGTCGCCGACCACCGCCGTCTCGCCGATGACGATGCCGGTGCCGTGGTCGAGGAACAGGCCCGAGCCGAGACGGGCGGCGGGGTGGATGTCGATCTGGAACAGTTCGGACATACGGCTCTGCAGGTGGAAGGCCAGGGTGTCGCGGCCCTGGCTCCACAGCCAGTGGGCCACGCGGTGCCCCTGGAGGGCCTGGAACCCCTTGAAGTAGAGGAAGGGCTGCAGCAGCGAGCGGATGGCCGGATCGCGCTCGGCCACGGCCTGGAGGTCGGCGCCGGCGGCGGCGACGATGCCGGGGTCGGCCTCGTAGGCGTCGCGGCACACCTCGCGCACGGTCATGGCGCCCAGTTCCGCGTCGCCCAGCTTGCGGGCGATCTGGAAGCTGAGGGCGGCGGCGAGGTCGGCGTGCGACAGGATCACCGCATTCATCTGCGAGGCGAGATGGGGCTCGGCCCGGGCCGCAGCCTCGGCCGCCTCGCGCAGTTGCGACCACACGTCGGTGCGGGCGGCGACGACTTCCAGCTTGGGCATCGGCGGCTCCTTCAGGCGGCGATCATACGCTGGCCAGCATGGCCTTCGCCAGTTCCGGCGGCAGTTCGCCTTCCCGGGCCATATGGTAGGCGCGCAGGGCGGTGGCGAGGGTGAACATGTCCCGGACGGCGCCGCGGCCGATCTCGCGCAGCAGATCGCCGAAGGGAACGCGGGCGATGCGGATCACCTCGGTGGGGTCCAGCTCGCCGCTCGCCGGGGACAGGTCCCAGGCCAGCCAGGCGATGGCGCGCTCGTCGGTGATGGAGTTGGTCATCTCGGCCTTGTAGGCCTCGCGCCACGAGGCCGCCTGCAGGCCCGCCTCCTCGGCCAGTTCGCGGCGCGCGCCTTCCTGCGGGTCCTCGTCGAAGGGGGCGCCGCCCTCGGGCATCTCCCACGACCAGTTCATCAGGGCGAAGCGCTGCTGGCCGACGAGGGTCACGGTGCCGTCGGCGTGCAGGGGCAGGACGCCGACCGAGATGTTCTTCGGCCGCATGACGACATAGTCCGACTCATGGCCGGTGGGAGCGACGGCGTGCTGGCGGGTCAGCCGCATCCACGGATTCTCGAACAGGGTCTCGACCGGACCCTCGGCCCGCCACGGCGGCGGACGATCGGCGGGATCGTCCCAGGCGGGGGTCGGACGGTCGGCGTCGAAGGCGGTGCGCGAGTCGGTCATGCGGCGGGGTATGGCGCAGGGCGCGCGCGAGCACTAGCTAGACGGCATGACCGACGCCGACCTGGGCGCCTCCCTGCCCCTCCCCGTCCCGTCCGCCGAACTGGAGCGCCGCCTCGCCGTGCGCCGCTCGGCCCCGGCCCACGCCCTGGCGGCGCCGGGCCCGTCGCGTGAGGAGATGGCGCGCATCCTGGCGCTCGGGGCGCGCACGCCGGATCACGGCAAGCTGTTCCCGTGGCGGTTCGTGGTCATGGGGCCGGAGAGCCGGGCGGCGCTGGCGGAGAAGCTGCGGCCGCTGGCCGGGCGGCAGGCGGACCCGGGCAAGGCGCAGAAGGTGCTGTCCAAGCTGACGGCGCCGCCGGTGACCGTGCTGGTCATTTCGACGCCGATCGAGGGGCACAAGGTGCCGGTGTGGGAGCAGCAGCTGTCGGCCGGGGCGGTGTGCATGAACCTGGAGCATGCGGCCAATGCGCTGGGATACTCCGCCAGCTGGATCACGGACTGGTACAGCTATGATCCGCAAGCGCTTGAATTGATCGGCGTCGCGCCAAGAGAACAGGTGGCAGGCTTCATCCATCTGGGGACGCTGACGGAAGAGCCGCTGGAGCGGCCGCGGCCCGATCTGGCGGGCAAGGTCAGCTACCTGAGCTGAGCCGCGGCGGCGGCCACGGCGAGGATCGCCAGCACGGCCTGACCCACGGTCGTCGCCACGAGGGCGAGGAGCAGCACGGCTTCGGTGCGGTCGCGGGCGATGCGCATGGCCGCAGGATGAGGGGATTCGTCCGCTTCGGCGATCAGCGATCGGCGACGCCGGCGAAATAGCGGAGGTGCAGCAGGGGCTTGCCCAGCCAGTAGCAGAGCTCGGCCGGGCGCTCGATGTCCCAGACAGCGAGGTCGGCGGCCTTCCCGGGTTCCAGCGTGCCGGTTTTGTCCGACAGGCCCAGGGCCCTGGCCGCGACGCGGGTGGCTCCGGCGAGCGCCTCGTCCGGGGTCAGGCGGAACTGGACGCAGGCGAGATTGAGCGCCGCGGTCATGGAGGCGACCGGCGAGGTGCCGGGATTGCAGTCGGTGGCCACGGCCATGTCGACGCCGTGGCGGCGCAGCAGGTCGACCGGCGGCAGCTTCGTCTCGCGCAGCATCAGGAAGGCGCCGGGCAGGAGAACAGCGACGACGCCGGCCTCGGCCATGGCCCGGACGCCGGCCTCGGAGGCGTGCTCGACGTGGTCGGC
>JAEZIH010000157.1 GCA_023416055.1 Pseudomonadota bacterium
CGGTAGGCTTCTACCTCTCCGGCCACCCGCTGGAGGACATGGCCCCGGCCCTCAAGCGCAAGCGCGTCACCTTCGTCGCCGAGGCGGTCCAGCTGGCCGAGAGCGGCCACGAGGCCTTCATGATGGCAGGCGTCGTCCGCCGCCGGCAGGAACGCGCCAGCGCGAAGACGGGCGAGAAGTTCGCCTTCGTCACCTTCTCCGACCCGACCGGCGAGTTCGAATGCCTGTTCCCGCCGGAACAGCTACGCAAATGCCGCGAGGTGCTCGAGACCGGCGCCACGGTCATGGTTCGGGTCCGCGCCAAAAGCTCCGACGGCGAGGTTCGCTTCTTCGGCGATGACGCCAATCGTCTCGATGCAGTTCTTGACGACGCCCAGATGGGCCTGCGCGTCCATGTCTCCGCCCGCGCCGCCGACGCCGCCGCCCTCAAGGCCCGGCTGGACCGCGCCCAGGCCAACGGCAAGGGCGGCGAGGTCTTCCTCGTCGCCTCCCTCGACGGCCGCCGCGAGGTGGAGCTGAAACTCCCCGGCCGCTACCGCCTCGACGGCGCCCTCCGCGGCGCCCTCAAGTCCGCCCCCGGGGTGGTCCTGCTGGAGGATGCGTGATGACCGACGTGCAAACCCACACCGGCTCGTGCTACTGCGGCGCCGTGGCCTTCGAGGTCGACATGGGCCTCGACGGCCTGATCGAGTGCAATTGCTCGCACTGCTACCGCAAGGGCTTCGTGCTCGGCTTCGTCCAGCCGGACGCCTTCCGCCTCAGGGCCGAGGGGCCGCAGACGGAATATCTGTTCAACAAGCACAAGATCCGCCACCGCTTCTGCCAGGCCTGCGGCGTCCAGACCTACGCCCGCGGCACGGCCCCCGACGGCTCCGAGATGGTCGCTGTCAACGTCCGCACCCTGACCGACATCGAGCCGTTCAGCTGGACGGCGAAGCGTGTCGACGGGGCCAGCTACTGATCACGGCTCAGGCCGGAACGCCTCCCGCGGGATCCCATCGATGGCGTAGAGCCGTTCCGTGGGCAGCTTCAGGACAAGGCCGGAGTTCGGGAGCCGGTGATCGTAGATCGCCCCGAGCAGCCCGGCCATGGGCATGCCCTCGATCCGCGCCCCGAGAGCGTGGAAGCCGATGGCCAGACCCTCGCCCATGCTGCCGGTCCAGCGCCCGACCCGGACAGTCACCGGCCCCGTGTGGCGCTTGCCGGCGCGCGGCAGCACCTGCTCGACCCATTGGCGCGGTACGCCCGTCTCCCGCTCCTCCGCCGGCAGCCGGTGGATCTGGTAAGGACGCGGCTCATCGACGAACCAGCCCATGATGGCCCTCGCCACCACGGTGTTGCCGCCCGACGGCGTGTTGGTGAGGTCGAGCACCAGGGTCTGCCCGGGCTGGGCCGCGGCCATGACCGAGTCGAATGCTGTGATGGTGGCCGCGTCGCCGAGCGAGTCGTTGAACCGGATGACGAGAGCTCCACCGTCATTCTCCATCTCTACCGGCGGCCGGTCCGGCCGGGGCAGGGCGTAGAGGCTGGGCAGCGTCAGGCGCCGCTCAACACCGTCGACGCCGCGCACCGTCAGGGCGCGGGGGCGATCGCGGCGGCCCGCCGCCAGCACCCGCGCCGCGTAGTCGCCCCGCTCCGGCGTGAGCTCAAGACCCAGGTCAGCCCAGAAGCCCGCCACGGCCTCACCCGTCGGGAGCCCGCCCAACGCGACCAGTTCGTCGCCGGCCTGCACGCCCGCAGCTTCGGCCGGCGAACCGTCGCGCACCGCAGTGATCCGCCAGCTGACGCCCTGCGCCTCTACCCAGAGGTCCGCGTAGCTGGGGACCAGCGCCCAGCTGTCGTCGAAGGCGCTGCCGGTGATGGCGTGATGATCCGCCAGCGTCGCCACCGCTCGCTCGGCGTAGGCAAGCAGGGCCCTCTGATCCGTGACCGCCTCGGCCTCCGCGCGCAGCACCGCAGTGTCAGGGAAGCGCCCCCCGGGCAGCCGCTCAAGGTAGGCGTATTGTGCGTTGATCAGGCCCTCGATGGCCTGGGCGTCGGCCTGATAGTCTGCTGGCTGCTGTGCAGCTGCAGGAAGGGCGGTCAGGCAGACGGCGGCGAGGACGGGCAGGAGAGGGCGCATGTGCCGAAGGCTGGTTCCGGTCACGCCCCCGGGCAAGTGAAACCGCCGTCATGTTCAAACTGGCGTCAGCCTTCGTCCGTCACCGCATAGACCATGATGCCGGTGGCGATGGCCAGGTTCAGACTGTCCGCCCGGCCGCGCATGGGGATTTTTACATTGACGTCGCAGGCCGCCGCCAGCTCGTCCGTCAGCCCCGCCTGCTCATTGCCCATGACGATCAGCGCCGGCCGCTGGACGGCCGCGTCGCGGTAGCCGTGGACCGCGTCCAGCCGGGTGCCGATGACGCTGCCCGGCCAGCCCTGCCGCCAGGCGAGGAACTCGGCCTGGCTCGCCCGCGCGATGGCCACGGCGAAGACCGAGCCCATGGTCGCCCGCACCGCCTCGACCGAATAAGGGTCGACGCAGTCGCCGACGAGGATCACCCCGCCGCAGCCGGCCGCGTCGGCGGTGCGGATGATGGTGCCGAGGTTGCCCGGGTCGCGCACCTGCTCCAGCGCCACCCAGCACGGCGCGGACTCCGGCAGGATCGCCGACAGCGGCGTATAGACTTGGTCGAACACCCCCAGCACCGTCTGCGGGTTGTCGCGCCGGCTGATCTTCTCGAGGATGGCGCGGGTGACCGTCACCACCTCGCCGCCCGCCGCCTGCGTCTCGGCCTTCGCCCGATCCAGCAACGGATGCGGCCGCGCCTCCTCGCCGACCAGCAGCAGGCGAGGGGCCCTTTGCTGATCCAGCGCCTCGCCGATGAACTTCAGCCCCTCGGCGAGGAATCGCCCGGTCGCCTCGCGCTCCTTGCGCATGTGCAGGGCGCGCACGGCCTTGACCGTGTCGTTGGTCAGGGAGGTGATCAGTCGGTCGCCCATCAGGCGCTCCACCGCGCGAAGAACGACAGGCCGATGGCCCGGCCGTCGGACCCGTCTTCGGCCAGGGCCAGTTCGCCCCAGTCGATGACGCCACCGCGCTCCTGCGTCGCCTCAGCCATCAGATGCGCCAGGGACAGCCCGGAGATCCGCGCCGCATAGGCGTTGAGCAGCAGGAACGACGCATCGTCCCCCAGCAGCGCCGCGCAATCCTTCAGCAGTCCCGGCAGGTCCTCGAACAGCCGCCACACCTCGCCCGTCGGCCCGCGCCCGTATTTCGGCGGATCGAGGATGATCCCGTCGTACTTCGACCCCCGCCGCACCTCGCGCGCCGCATATTTCCGCGCATCCTCGACGATCCACCGGATCGGGCGGTCGGCCAGCCCCGACAGCTCGGCGTTCTCGCGAGCCCAGGCCACCGACTTCTTCGAGGCGTCGACGTGGGTGACTTCCGCCCCCGCGGCGGCGCAGGCCAGACTGGCTACGCCAGTGTAGCCGAACAGATTCAGGATGCGCGGCTTGCGCAGGCGCCGCACCCGCCCGTCCAGCCAGTCCCAGTTGGCCGCCTGCTCGGGGAAGAAGGCCAGATGCCGGAACGGCGTGAAGCGGCTGGTGAAACGCACATCCCGCCACGCCAGCGGAAAGCTGTCGACCGGCCTACCCGCGAAGCGCCAGCGCCCGGCCTCGTCCTCGTCGGTCGGGTCAAACACCGCGTCGGCGGCCTCGAAGGCCTGCGGATCGCGCGGCGACCAGAAGCACTGCGGCTCCGGCCGCACGACGGTGTAGCCGCCGTAGCGCTCCAGCTTCCGGCCCTCGCCGCTGTCCAGCAGGGCGTAGTCCGGCCAGGCGCGGGTGACGAGGGTCTCAGGCGACGGGTTGAGGCGCGGCGGCATGGCCCGCTGATAGGCGGTCCGGCGCCGTTTCGTAAAGCGCCGCGTGGGCGGCCTCCGGCGCGGCTGGGTGGTCCTGCCGGTGGGGCGTCTTGTCCCAAGCGAAAGGCTCGCGCACCAGCCGCCATGCCGCGTGCGCGGCCGCCAGGCTCTGCAGCGCCCAGTAGGCAGGGGCGGAAGCCATGTCGGCCAGGGTGTACGGCACCCCGGCGCGCCGTGCGCCGATGGCGCACGACAACCAGGCCGAGCCGGCGCCCATGGCAAGCACCGCCAGGGCCAGCAGGGGCGTGCCGGGCGGCAGGCCTGCGGCCAGGGCCACAAGGACGGTGGCGACCACCCAGGCCATGGATGGTCCGTGGATTACAGCCGAACCGATGGCCACTCCCACGGTCGCGAGGAGGGCGAAGACGCCGCGCCACCCCAGGCGCCACGGTCGTCGCGAATGCACGCCGAAGGTCTGCATGTAGCCCTTCAGCCAGCGGGTTCTTTGCGGCAGCCACTCCTCGAGACTGCGCGGCGGCGTCTCCCAGGTGGGCCGTCCGGTTACACCCAGCCGCCAGCCCTGGGACCACAGCCTGAAGCCAAGGTCCGCGTCCTCGGTCACATTGAAGGCGTCCCAGCCCCCGACGCGCCTCAAGGCGTCGGTACGGAAATGATTACTGGTGCCGCCAAGCGGGAAGGGCAGCCCGAGACAGGCGAGGCCGGGGAGTACGGTCTCGAACAGGCTGGCGTATTCGGCGGCGAACTGCCGGCCGATCAGTTGCGAGGCCCCGGGCGCCCTGGAAGCGGGGCGGATGCGCAACGGCGCCTGAAGGCAGGCCAGGTGACCGGTCGGGTCGGCGGCGAAACGCGCGGCCGCTTCGCGCAACTGGAGAGGATGAGGCTCGTCCTCCGCATCATAGACGGTGACCAGTTCTCCCCAGGCGTGTCGCAGGGCGCAGTTCAGCGCCCTCGGCTTGGTGCCCGGCTTGCCCGGCGGGGCGACGAAGATTTCCAGCCACTCAGGCCTCGCGGCGCAAGAGGCCGCGGCCAGGGTGACGGCGTCGTGGGCCTCGATCACCAGCATGCCCTGCAAGCGTTCTCGGGGGTAGTCGATGCGGGCGAGCCGGGCGACGAGCTGGTCCATCACCTCGGCCTCGTCATAAAGGGCCACCAGCACGGAATAGGTCGGCAAGTCGTGCTCGTTCACGGCGGGATCGGCCGGCGGCGAGGTGCTCAGAACGGTCAGGGCGATCCGCCATATCGAAAGAGCCAGGAACACGATCGCGGCGACGGTCACCAGCAGGATGCCCGCCTTCGGCGCCCCAAGCAGGAACAGGCCGCCGCCGGAGGCGGCGAGGCAAGGGAGCAGGCTCCACTGGAACGGTGACAGGCTGCGGCAAGCGGCGCTGCTCGCGAACGGCGGCCCGTCGCGCGAGTTATCGCAGGCGGCTGCGTTGCCCCGCATCCCTCCCATGAGCAAATGGTTAACGCGCCGATTCGCCCGCGGCAAGCGGTTGGCGCACTGCAGTGATTGTCGC
The DNA here is from genome assembly GCA_023416055.1 of Pseudomonadota bacterium. Classification (GTDB taxonomy): domain Bacteria; phylum Pseudomonadota; class Alphaproteobacteria; order Caulobacterales; family Caulobacteraceae; genus Brevundimonas. The sequence continues at coordinate 5,393 of JAEZIH010000157.1, forward strand.
TATGCAAGAGACTGCAGCCGGGAGTTCCGCCCTCAGTGACAGCCACCGCCGCCAGCCCGCGATCGCAGCGAAAGCCGAAAGGCGAGGGCCACGCCCGCCGCGCGGAGATACTGGCCGCCGCAGAGCGCATCTTCGTGGAGCACGGCTACGAGGGCGCCACCATTCGCAAGATCGCGGACGAGGTGGGCCTGTCCTCGACTGCCCTGTACATGCATTTCGCGGATAAGGGCGAGATCCTTCAGGAGATCTGCCGTCAGGCCTTCTCTGCACTGATGGAGCACCACGTTGAAGTCGTGACCGGCCCGGGCGGTCCCGCTCGCCGGCTTCGCCGCATGCTCCAGGCCTATGTCGACTTCGGCTTCGCCAACCCGAACGCATACAGGCTCGTCTACATGAGCCGGCCCGTCGAGCTGCAGCACGGAGCCCTGGCGGCGCAGGAGCTGGGCGCCGCGCTGTACCGGACATTCGAGCAGGCGGTCGAGGACGCGGAAGCGGCAGGCCTTTTGCGCGGCGACGCCCGCACTACGGCTCAAGCCCTGTGGGCCGGCTGCCATGGCGTGGTCTCCCTGGTCATCACCAAGCCGTATTTCGACTGGGTCGAGCGGGATGATCTGGTGACGACCCTGCTGGACGGGCTGTTCGCAGGCCTGCTCAAGCCGTGAACCGCTTTGTCGCTGCGGCCGGCGCGGCCCTTGCCCTGGTCGCCGCGCCCGGGCTCGCCCGGGGCGATGACACCCGTCCCCTGAGGGTCATGTCGCTCGACCAGTGCGGCGATCAATACGCCCTTGCCCTGGCGCCGGGTGCTGAACTCGCACTCTCGCCTCGCGCGGATGACCCGGACTCATGGATGCGCAGAGCCGCCGAGGACCGGCGCCGCGTGCGTCCGACCCTTGAGGCTGCGGTCGGTTTTCAGCCGGACGTCGTGCTGCGCTATTGGGGGGGCGACGCTCGCATGCTTGTGCGCCTGGAGGCGGCCGGGGCGCGGGTCGTGACCATTGAGGACGCGGCGGACTTTGACGGAATACGCCGCAACATCCGCGCCGCGGCTGACGCGGTAGGCGCTACCGGGCGGGGAGAGGTCCTGATCGATCGCATGGACGCCCGCCTGGCGGAAGCCGCCCCAAAGCCCGGAGCTCCGCGGCGCTCGGCGCTTTACCTGACCGCGGGCGGCTTCACCGCCGGGCCAGGCTCGTTGATGGACGCCGTCCTTAGCGCGGGGGGACTAAGCAATCTGGTGCGCAAACCGGGCTTCGCGCCGGTCAGCGTGGAGCGTGTGGCGCTGTGGCGTCCGGCGCGGTTAGTGCTCGGTTTTTTCGACATGGCGCGCGGCGACTGGCGCGGACCAGGCCGTCATCCGGTCGTCGCGCGGGCAGCGAAGGGAAGGGTGGCCGCCCGCCTCCCGGCCGCCAGCCTGACCTGTCCGGCCTGGTTCGCCGCCGATGCGGCCGCCATGCTGAAGGAAGGCGCATGAGCCGCGCTTCCAGCCGGCTGGTCGCGGCGCTCGCCGCCCTTATCGCGCTGGCGGTGGCGGCGGCGGTGCTGTTCGGCGAGACAGCCTTCGGCCCCGCGGAGCTGATGCGGGCGGTCACGGACCCGGCCTCGGGTCCCGGCGAGGTCCTGTGGGCCGTGCGCACCCCTCGCGCCCTGACCGCCTTGATGGTCGGGGTCGCCCTGGGCCTGGCCGGAGCCGTGATGCAGGGCCTCTTGCGCAATCCCCTGGCGGAGCCCGGGGTGCTGGGCGTTTCGGCCTTCGCCGCCCTCGGCGCCGCATCAGCCATCGTTCTCGGCGGCGCCGCCATCCCGGGCGCGGTGGAGGTCGCGGCCATGCTCGGCGCCGCGTTGGCCGGTCTCATGCTGGTGGCCTTCTCCGCCCGCGTTCGCTCCCCGGAGGCCCTGATCCTGTTCGGCGTCGCCCTGTCCAGCTTCGCAGGGGCCGTCACCGCGCTGATCTTCAACCTCTCGCCGTCGCCCATCGCCACCGCCGAGGTGATGAACTGGCTGCTCGGCTCGGTGCAGAACCGCAGCTGGTTTGATGTCGGCTGGGTGACGCCGGCGACCCTGGCCGCCGCCGCCCTTGCGGTTCTGGCGGCCCCAGGCCTGCGCATGCTCAGTCTCGGCGAGGAGACCGCCAGGGCATCGGGCCTGCCCATGGCGCGGCTCAGGCTGCTCGCCCTGCTGGCGGCGGCGCTCGCTGCCGGAGCGGCCGTGGCCGTGGCCGGGGTGATCGGCTTCGTCGGTCTCGCCGCGCCGCATCTGGTGCGGACCGCTGTGCGCGGCGACCCCGGCCGGCTGCTGCTGCCCTCCGCCCTCGCTGGCGGCCTGATGCTGGTCCTCGCCGACCTGCTGGCGCGCGTCACCCCGACGGATCAGGAACTGAAGCTGGGCGTCTTCACCGCTCTTGTGGGTGCGCCGCTGTTCGCCCTGATCGCCTGGAAGGCGGCGCGGGAGTGGCGACTGTGACGGCCTGGCTGGCCATGGAGCAGGCGACCGCCCGGCTCGGCGGACGCACCGTGCTGGACGGCGCGGACCTGAGGGTCGCAACCGGCGAACTGGTCGCCCTCGTCGGCCCCAACGGCGCCGGCAAGTCCAGCCTGATCCGCGCCTTCGCCGGACTGTTGCCTTTGTCGGAAGGCGCGGCCCGCCTGGGCGGGGACGAGGTCGACGCCCTGTCCCCCCGCGAACGCGCCGCCCGCGCCGCCTACCTGCCGCAGGAGCGGCGCATCGCCTGGAATCTGCCGGCGGTAGAGGTGGCCGCCCTGGGCGCGCCCTTCCTCGCAGTCGCAGAGGCGCTGGCGGCGGCCCGCGCCGCCCTGGACGAGGTCGAGGTCGGCCAACTCGCCGACCGCGGCGTGGCCGAGATGTCGGGCGGCGAACGCGCCCGCGTCCTGCTGGCCCGCGCCCTGGCCGCACCGTCCCGTGCCCTGCTCGCGGACGAGCCGATCGCCGGTCTCGATCCCGTGGCCCAGCTGATGGTGATGGAGCGCCTTCGCGCCCGCGCCGACGCCGGTCAGGCCGTCCTCGTCAGCCTGCATGACCTGCCGCTGGCGGCGCGCTTCGCGGACCGCGTGGCGGTGATGGATCATGGCCGCATCGCCGACGACGCCCCTCCGCTCCAGGCCCTCACCCCCAACATCTTGCGACGCGTCTTCGGCCTCGACGGGCGCTGGGTGGAGGGGCCGGACGGCCCCCTGCTGTCAGCGGGCCGGGCGCCGCCTCAGGGCTGATAGGGGCGGGGGCCGGCGTTAGGCGAGACCCCGCGCCGCAGGTCGTCCGACAGCGTCAGGGGCGCCGAACCGCCGTTCAGCCGGGCCTTGTAGATGCTCATGTTCTCCATCACCCGCATCATGTAGTTGCGGGTCTCGGTGAACGGCGCGCACTCGATGAAGTCGACCGGATCGACCTGCCCGCGAGGATCGCCGCAGCGCGCGATCCACTGCGGCGGGCGCGCCGGACCGGCGTTGTAGGCGACGGTCGTCAGCAGCATCGAGCCCCCGAACCGGTTGGTCAGGTCGCCCAGGTGATAGCTGCCCAGCGTCATGTTGTAGTCGGGATCCCACAGCCGATCCGCCGAGTAGGGCATGCCCAGCTGCCGGGCGACCATGGAGGCCGTGGACGGCAGGAACTGCATCATGCCGCGGGCGTCGGCGCCCGAGCGGGCGCGGGGGTCGAAACTCGACTCCTGACGGGTGATGGCGAGGGTGAACTCAAGCGGGGCGGCGCCAGCAACCTGCGGCGGAATGCGCACGGGGTACTGCCGCTCCGGCATCAGGAAGCCGCGCTGGCTCGCGGCCCGGCCGACCATCATGGCGGTGAAGCCCTCGCCGTAGGCGCGCGACAGATCCATCAGCAGGGCGAGGTCGGTCGCGGTCGGCAGGTCGTCGTCCAGCTGATAGGCGAAGACCCGGAACAGGCTGGCCTCGCCCGTCTCGCCCAGAATGCGCAGGGCGCGAACCATCTCGTTGGCCTCGAAGGCCGCGCGGTCGCCGTCGCTCGGAACCGGATCGCCGGGAAGGGTCAGGGTGCGGAGGCCCGCCTTCTCGGCGGCGAGTTGGCCATAGAAGCTCTGAATGTGCTGCGAACCGGCCCGGTAGTAGTCCACCGCCGCCGGCGTATTGCCCTGGGCCTCGGCTGCGCGACCCAGCCAGTAGAGGGCGCGGCCCTGGGTGATCGGCGTCGACGACGCGCGGCGCAAGGTCTCGAAATGCCCGGCCGCCCGGGCGGGGTCCTCCAGCTTGGTTAGCGCTACCCAGCCGGCGAAGAATTCGGCGTCGACCATGCGGTCGCCCGAGGTGAAGCCGTGGCCGGCCATGGCGTCATAGGCGGCACGCCAGTTGCGGCGCTCCAGCGCGTCGAGGAAGTAGTTGCGGCGCTCGCTCCACAGCGTGTCCCGGCCGGCGTCATGGGTCGGGGCCGGGGGCAGGGCGCCGAGCAGGGCGAAGCCCTCCGACTGGCGGCTCTGCGAACGCAGGATGCGCACCCGCTCCAGGACGACCGCGGGGTCCATGGCCTGAGCCGGGGTCAGGCCGGCGACCACTGCGTCGGGGCTGTAGGCCGTACGCAATGACATGGCGGCGTCGGCCACGGCGCGGCGTTCAGGCGAGACCATCTGGGTCATCGCGCGCGTCGCCGGGCCGTGCGGCCCGAGCAGAAGCATGCTAAGCCGCGCTTCGTGGTCGGTCTGGGTAAGCCAGCCGCCCCAGCGGTTCAGGATGCGAGTCTGCAGCGGCTCGTCGAACGAGCGCGTCCGCCACCACTCGGTGATCAGGGCCCGGGCTTCGTCGCGCCGGCCTCGCTGCTCAAGCGCGTCGGTGAAAGCGATCGCGCCCTCCGCAGTCGTGGGCGGCGTGCTGGCGAACAGGGCCATCGCCGCGTCGGGGCCGGCGTAGGCCAGATCCAGCGCCCGTTCGGCGGCGGCGCGACGGCTGTCCCCGCGCGGCCAGCGGGCCATGCTGGTCTGGGCCGCCGCCAGGTCGCTGTAGGGCAGCTGGGCGGCGGAGGTGTCGATCAGCGCCCACT
>JAEZIH010000274.1 GCA_023416055.1 Pseudomonadota bacterium
AACAGGGCCTTGTAGAAGCGGCGGCTGGCCTCGATGTCGCGCACGACCAGCTGGATGTGGTCGATGAGGCGGCCGCGATGCAGGGTCATGGTCTCCATCGGCGATCTCTCCCTTGCCGACGGGTCGAACGGACCGGCCGCGAGGGCGTTCCGGTCGCGACGGCCACGCCTGCAAGCCGGCTTGACGCGGGCGGCCTTCACAGCTTCACAGCCTCCAGCCATGTCCGGACCCGCCATGCCCCCTGCCCGCCATTCCCGCCGCGGCCTCGTGATCCCCTTCGCGATCGTCGGCGTGCTGCTGGCCGCGTGGACGGGCTGGTGGTTCTGGCTGTCGGGCAAGGTCGAGGAACAGGTGGCGGTGCAGACGCAGAGCCTGCGCGACGCCGGGTGGCAGGTGACGCACGAGCCCGTCTCGGTGACCGGCTGGCCGTTCAGGGTGCGGATCGCCTTCCCCGCCGCCAACGTCACGGCGCCCTCGGGGCACGGGGTGGCGGCGCCGGAGCTGGTGGCGGAGGCCAACGCCTGGAACCCGGGACGCTGGATGGCGATCGCGCCGGAAGGTCTGGTCCTGACACGGGCGGGCAAGGGGCAGGTGGCCATCGAGGGCGACGCGCTGCGGATGAGCGTCAGCCATCTGACCGACCGCTTCCCGGACCTGCGCATCGAACTGGTGAGGCCGAGCTTCACCCCGGTGGCGGAGGCCGAGCCGTTCCCGCTGGCCTCGGCCGAAAGGGTCGAACTCTACACCCGGCCGCACCTGACCGACGGCGAGGCAGCGACCGACGAGATGGACTTCCTGTTCCGCCTGAGCGACGGCCGCGGCCGGCCCGGCGGGCCGGTCGAGGGGGCGACGCGGCAGGGGCATCTGACGGTCGAGATCGAGGCCACGATCGAGCAGGCCAGTCGGCTGCACGGCGTCGACAGCGCCGGCGTCTTCGCCAACTGGACCGAGGCGGGCGGCCGGTTCACGGCCGTCAGGGGCATGCTGCAGGCGGGCGAGAGCCGGGCGCGGATCAGCAGCGACGCCCTGTGGGCGCGCGAGGACGGCCGGCTGGAGGGGCGGCTGGCCCTGACCGCAGAGCGGCCCGGCGAGGCCGGCGATCGCCTCGCCCGGCTTCTCGGCGGTCAGGGCGAGGCTGCCCTCCAGCCTCCCGTCCTCGCGCGCCCACAGGGCGTCGCTGCTCAGGCGCGCCCGGCTCTCGCCCGCCTGCAGCTGGCCGCGCACGGCGGTGAAGCGCCCGCCCGCCCCGCTCCAGTTGGCGAAGACGCCGGCGCTGTCGACGCCGCGCAGGCGGCTCGCCTGCTCGATGGTGGCCTCCACCTCGATCGTCAGACGGCCCTGCTGGGTCGCCCCCTCCACCGGCCCGCCCGGCCGTCCGCGGCCGTCGCTCAGGCGGAACAGGAAGTCCATCTCGTCGGTCGCCGCCTCGCCGTCGGTGAGGTGCGGCCGGGTGTAGAGCTCGACCCGTTCGGCCGAGGCCAGCGGGAAGGGCTCGGCCTCCGCCACGGGGGTGAAGGTCGGGCGAAGCAGTTCGACGCGCAGATCGGGGAAGCGGTCGGTCAGGTGGCTGACGCTCATCCGCAGGGCGTCGCCCTCGATGGCCACCTGCCCCTTGCCGGCGCGGGTCAGGATCAGGCCCTCCGGCGCGATCGCCATCCAGCGTCCGGGGTTCCAGGCGTTGGCCTCGGCCACCAGCTGCGGCGCCGCCACCCCGTGCCCGGAGGGCGCTGTGATGTTGGCGGCGGGGAAGGCGACCCGCACCCTGAACGGCCAGCCGGTCACCGAGACGGGCTCGTGCGTCACCTGCCAGCCGGCGTCGCGCAGACTCTGCGTCTGCACCGTCACCTGTTCCTCGACCTTGCCCGACAGCCAGAACCACCAACCGGTCCACGCGGCCAGCAGCACGCCCACGATCGCAAAGGGGATCACGAGGCCGCGGCGGGAATGGCGGGCAGGGGGCATGGCGGGTCCGGGCATGGCTGTGAGGCTGTGAAGCTGCGAACACGTGCGGCGTCAAGCTGCGTCGCCTGCTTCGCGGTCCCGACCGGAACGCCTCCGCGCCCGGTCCGTTCGACCCAGGGACACGGGAGCTGGGGCCAGGGAGACTCTGATGGAGACCATGACCCTGCACCGCGGCCGCCTCATCGACCACATCCAGCTGGTCGTGCGCGACATCGAGACCAGCCGCCGCTTCTACAAGGCCCTGTTCGAGGTTCTGGAGCTGCCCCTGGGCGGCGAGGGCGACGACCATTTCTGGGTCGACGAGTTGTTCGTCTCGACCGCCGACAGCGAGGCCGCGGCGGGCGAACTGACCGGCCGCCACCACCTCGCCTTCCAGGCCCGCGACCGCGCCATGGTCGAGGCGTGGCACGCGGCGGGCCTCGAGGCCGGCGGCCGCGACAACGGCGCCCCCGGCGAGCGCAACTACCACCCCGGCTACTACGCCGCCTTCCTGATCGACCCCGACGGCAACAACGTCGAGGCGGTATTCCACGGCGAGGCGCGGAAGAGCGCGGAGAGCGTGGAGGTGGAGTTCGAAGCGTAGACGAGGCAGTAGGCAGTAGGCAGTAGGCAGTCGGGCGCCGCGACCGACCTCAGGGGAGAGCTTCGAGGTCAGCGGCAACAAAACGGGGCCAGGCCCCAACCGCCTACTGCCTACTGCCTATTCCCTACTGCCTCTCCCAGAAACTCCCCCACCACCTCAACCGCCTCCGCCAACCCCATCCTCTGCACCTCCGTCCCCGGCGGCAGGCTGGCGAACAGCCGCGTCGGGGTGGCGGCGTCCAGCATGACGAAGACGCCGCGGTCGTCCGCCCGGCGGATCAGCCGGCCGAAGGCCTGGGCGATGCGCGCCCGCGCCAGGGCGTCGTCGAAGCTGCGTCCCGCCGCGCCCTCGCCGCCGAAGCGGGCCCGTCGGGCCTTGTGCAGCAGGTCCGGTCGCGGCCACGGCGCGCGATCGAAGACCAGCACCCTCAGGCTGCGCCCCGGCACGTCGACCCCGTCGCGCACCGCATCGGTGCCTAGCAGGCAGCTGTCCTCCTCGGCGCGGAACACGTCGACCAGAGCCCCGACCTCCAGCGGATCGACGTGCTGGGCGTAGAGCGGGATCCCCGCCCTCGCCAGTTCCGGTCCCAGCCGCTCATACACCGCCTTCAGACGCCGGATGGCGGTGAACAGGCCCAGCCCCCCGCCGCCGGCCGCCAGGAACAGCTCCCGCATCGCCGCCGCCGTCTGGCGCGTATCGTCCTTGATCAGGTCGTTGACCACGATGACCCGACTGTTGGCGGCGTAGTCGAACGGGCTCTCGACCTTCAGCGTCCGCGCCGGCTCGATCAGCCGCGCCGCGCCGGTGCGCAGCCGCGCCATGTCGAACGGATCGCCGGCGCCCTCGGCCGGATTGGGATCTGACAGGGTCGCCGAGGTCACCAGCACGCCGTGGGCCGGCATGATCACCGCCGCCTCCAGCGGCACGGTGGGATCGATCCAGTGCCGCCTCAGGGCGACGTCCATGATCCGCCCGAACGCGGCCTCGGCCGACAGCCAGTCGACGAAATCCGGGTCCGGCTCGTCCGCATCGGCGTCCAGCGCCGCCAGCATGGAGCGCCAGCCGGGCAGGGTCATGCGGGCGCGCCGGTCCAGCCCGCGCAGCGCCCCCTCGATCCGCGCCCGGGCTGAGCCGTCCAGCTCGGCCGCCTCGTCGTCGAGGATGTCCTCCAGGTGCCGCGACAGGGCCAGCAGGGGCGCCTCGACGGCGGCCAGCGCCTGCGCCGCCTCGCGCGCGGCCTCGCGCACCGGGTCCGTCGCCGGCCGCAGGGCGCACTCC
>JAEZIH010000010.1 GCA_023416055.1 Pseudomonadota bacterium
CCGACCTGCAGGGCGCGGTGCCGAACCTGAACATCGTCCAGGGCCGCGGCTCGTCGAACGCCACCAACATCTACATCCGCGGCATCGGCCAGCCCGACGCGCTGCAGACCTTCGACCCGGCCGTCGGTGTCTATGTCGACGACGTCTATTACGCCCGCATCCGCGGCACCCAGTTCGACTTGCTCGACCTGGAGCGCGTCGAGGTGCTGCGCGGACCGCAGGGCACCCTGTACGGCAAGAACACCATCGGCGGCGCGCTGAAGCTGGTCAGCCGTCGCCCGGGCCAGACCTTCCGGGCGCGCGGCTCGGTGGCCTACGGCGAATACGACATGATCGACGTCCAGGGCGCTGTGTCCGGACCGATCTCGGACACCCTGGCCTTCGGCCTGTCGGCCCTGCATTCGGAGCGCGGCGGCTACGTCACCAACCCGCTGACGGGCGACGAGTACAACGACAAGAACACCGACGCCGTGCGGGCCACGCTGGCGTGGGACCCGTCGTCCAACTTCCGTCTGGACCTGACGGCTGACTATTCGAAGGACGACGCGGGCCTGGTGGTCGGTCAGGCGGTGAACGACCTGACGACCCTGCTGGGCGTGCCGATCTACATCGCCCCCAATCCGGTCGAGGACTTCAACTTCGAGGCCACGCCGACGGCGGCGCTTCCGAACGAGACCCGGCTGGAGTCGCGCGGCATCGCGATGAACATCAGCTACGACCTGAGCGACACCCTGTCGCTGAAGTCGATCACCGCCTACCGCCGGCTGAACACCGACGACTACATCGACTTCGACGCCATCGCCCTGGACGTCTCCAGCGCCCTGGTGGCGGTGGACCAGGAGCAGCTGAGCCAGGAGCTGCAGCTGACCTACCAGTCGGGCCCGGTCTCGGCGGTCGGCGGCCTGTATTACCTGAAGGAGAACGTCGACTCGCACCAGGAGGCCTACGCGGCCGACCTGCTGGGCGCCGCCTTCTTCAACTCGAACTTCCTGCGCACCATCGACGACACGCTGGAGACCACCTCGAAGGCGATCTACGGCAACATCAGCTACGACATGACCGACCGCCTGCGGGTGTCGGGCGGCGTTCGCTACACCGAGGAAGAGAAGGACTACTGGCGCACCACGTCGACGTTCTACGACCTGCTGCCGGCCTTCAACGCGACCTATCCATTCGCGCCGCCGGTGGCCGAGTACGACGACACCTCGATCATGCTGTCGATGGACTATCAGCTGACCGACGACGTCATGCTGTACGGCCGCTTCGCCCAGGGCTTCAAATCGGGCGGCTACAACGGCCGCGCCAACTCGGCGGCGGAGTCGACCGAGTACGCGCCGGAAACGGCCGAGACCTTCGAGTTCGGCGCCAAGACCACGGCCTACGACAACCGCCTGCGTCTGAACGTGGCGGCCTTCACCACCCGGTACGAGGACTTCCAGGCCCGTGTCTCGGGCATGGACGTCGACCCGATCACCAACCTGCCGGCGCCGGTGCTGTCGGTGATCAACGCCGGTTCGCTGGAGATCTCCGGGCTTGAGCTCGAGGCCGTCGCCGCCCTGACCCCGGCCCTGACGCTGGACGCCCAGATCGGCCTGCTCGACGCCAGCTACCTGGAGTTCAACGACGACCGCTTCGTGAGCACGAACGGCAGCCGCGCCTTCCAGGAGCCGGCCTTCTCGCCGGACCTGACCGCCCGCTACGGCGTGACCTACGTTGCCCAGATCCCGGGCGGCGGCGACATGACCTTCGGCGGCGTGGCCAAGTACCGCTCGCGCATGGCGCTGGCGGTCGACAACACCCCGGTGGACAGCCGCACCGAGCTGCCGGGCATGTTCCAGGAAGGCTACTGGCTGTTCGACGCCCGCGCCGTCTGGAACGACCCGACGGGCCGCTACACCGTCGGCGTCTACGGCCAGAACCTGACCAACGAGGTCTACAAGACCGACGCCCAGGAGTTCTCGTCGATCGGCAACATCCGCACCGCCTACTACGGCGCGCCGCGGACCTGGATGGTCAAGCTGACCGCCCGGTACTGATCTTCTGAAGCCTGATCGTCCTTGATCACGGGCGGCGGTTCCTCTGGGCCGCCGCCCTTTTTCTTTTTACGGGGCGCTGCGGCGCCGCTACCGTTCCGCCGCCACAGTCGAGGGGAAACGACATGACCGACACGGCCGCCGCGCCCGTCCGCCCGGGCTACCGCTATTACGTGCTGGCCGTGCTGGTGCTGATCTACACCCTCAACTTCCTCGACCGGCAGATCATCGGCATCCTGGCCGCCCCCCTGAAGCAGCATTTCGAACTGACCGACGCCCAGTTCGGCCTGCTGGGCGGGATAGCCTTCGCCTCGGTCTATTCGACCCTGGCCATTCCGCTGGCCTGGCTGGCCGACCGGGTCAGCCGGGTGTGGATCATGACCGGGGCGCTGGCGGTGTGGTCCGGCTTCACCGCCCTGTGCGGCATGGCCGGGTCGTTCACCCAGCTGTTCCTGTGCCGCATGGGCGTCGGCGTCGGCGAGGCGGGCGGCGTGGCCCCGGCCTATTCGCTGATCGCCGACTATTTCCCGCCGTCTCAGAGGGCCCGGGCGCTGGCGGTGTTCGCCTTCGGCATTCCGATCGGCACGGCGGCGGGGACGCTGGTCGGCGGCCTGCTGGCGGCGCGCTGGGGGTGGCAGACGGCCTTCATCGTGGTTGGGGTGCTGGGCCTGCTGCTGGCCCCGCTGCTGCGCCTGACGGTGCGCGATCCGCAGCGAGGCGGCACGGATGCGGCTGCGGCGGCCGCGGCCCCCGAGACGGCGCCGGTCGTTCCGGCGGCGGGCTCCAGCCGGGTCGGCGCCGTCGCCTCGACGATCATGCTGTCCATAGGGGCCGCGGCCCTGGCCTGGGCGGCGGTGCTGCACCTGACCGGCGGCGAGGGAGCCCTGACGTGGGCCTTCGGCGGCCTGCTGGGTGTGGTCATCGGCGTGTCGCTGCGCATCGCCCGCAGCACCGCCTCGGTGGTGATCCGGAAGCCGAGCTTCTGGCTGCTGTCGCTTGGCGCGGCCTCGTCGTCGATCTGCGGCTACGGCGTGGCGGGCTGGCTGCCGCTGTTCTTCATGCGCAGCTTCGACCTGACCCTGAGCCAGACCGCCTGGTACTACTCGGGCATCGCCCTGGTCGGCGGGACCCTGGGCATCTGGATGGGCGGCTTCATCGCCGACAAGCTGTCCCGGCGCGGCAAGGGCGCCTATCCGCTCACCCCGGCGATCGCCTTCCTGATCTCGGCCCCGCTGTTCATCGCGGCGATGAACTCGCCGTGGATCATCGGCCTGGTGCTGCCGGGCGGCGGGACGCAGTTCCAGCAGCTGACCCTGGCCTTCCTGATCTTCCTCGTCCCGACCGGCCTGAACCTGGCGTGGCTGGGGCCGATCACGGCGGCGGTGCAGCACCTGGCGCCGCCGGTCATGCGGTCGACCGCCTCGGCCCTGTTCCTGCTGATCAACAACCTGCTCGGCCTCGCCGTCGGCTTCTACTATTTCGGCTGGATGAGCGACCTGCTGGCCCCGCGCTTCGGCGAGGAGAGCCTGCGCTGGGCCATCTATACGGGCATGGGCTTCTACGTCCTGGCGGCGGTGCTGCTGATCGGCGCCTCGCGGATGCTGAAGAGGGACTGGGTCTCGTGACCCCGCCATATTGACGCTGTTTTTTGAGTCAGATTGATTTCCGACCTCCGGCCCCTGCGCGCCCGGTCCCTCCCCCTCAACAGAGTGCTTGATTGATGATCGCTTCGCTTCTGCTCGCCGCCGCCCTGACGACCGCCCCGGCTCCGTCGGCCGCCGACGACTTCAAGACCCTTTGCGTCGCCACCAAGGGCGACATCGCCGCCGTGACCGCCGCCGCCGCCGCCCAGGGCGGCTGGTCGGAGCCGACCCAGCAGGACGGCCTGACCATCTGGACCCACACCGAAGAGGGCGTGGCACGCACCCTGTTCGCCGGCGAACAGACCGCTCCCGACGGCAAGCGCCAGGCCTGCGCCGTGACCAGCCAGCCGGCCCAGCCGGAGCTGACCTCGGGAATCACCACGGTGCTGGGCGGCGTCGCCATGCCGGTTCAGGAGGGGCTGTACGCCTACGCCCCCGACGAGGACGCCTACCGCGCCGGCGACGTGACCT
>JAEZIH010000194.1 GCA_023416055.1 Pseudomonadota bacterium
GGCCTGACGGCGCTGAAGCTGGACGACGGCACCCTGCACCGCTTCCGCGCCAAGCTGGTCATCCTGGCCACCGGCGGCTACGGCCGCGCCTACTTCTCGGCCACCTCGGCCCACACCTGCACCGGCGACGGCAACGCCATGGTGCTGCGCGCCGGCCTGCCGCTGCAGGACATGGAGTTCGTGCAGTTCCACCCGACCGGCATCTACGGCGCCGGCTGCCTGATCACCGAGGGCGCCCGCGGCGAGGGCGGCTACCTGACCAACTCTGAGGGCGAGCGCTTCATGGAGCGCTATGCGCCGACCGTGAAGGACCTGGCTCCGCGCGACATGGTCAGCCGCTCCATGACCATCGAGATCCGCGAGGGTCGCGGCGTGGGTCCGAACAAGGACCACATCTTCCTGCACCTGGATCACCTCGATCCGGCCATCCTGCACGAGCGCCTGCCGGGCATTTCGGAGTCGGCCAAGATCTTCGCCGGCGTCGACGTGACCAAACAGCCGATCCCGGTGCTGCCGACCGTCCACTACAACATGGGCGGCATCCCGACGAACTATCACGGCGAGGTGCTGACCCTGCGCGACGGCAACCCGGACAGCGTTGTGCCGGGCCTGATGGCCGTCGGCGAGGCCGCCTGCGTCTCGGTGCACGGCGCCAACCGCCTGGGCTCCAACTCGCTGACCGACCTGGTGGTGTTCGGCCGCGCCGCCGGCCTGCGCACCGGCGAGATCGTCGACAAGGCCTCGGCCGTGCCGGACGTTCCCGCCTCGGCCACCGACGCCCACATCGCCCGCCTCGATCGCTTCCGCAACGCCAACGGCTCGACCCCGACCGCCAGGCTGCGGGTCGAGATGCAGCGCGCCATGCAGTCCGACGCCGCCGTGTTCCGCACCGGCAAGACGCTGCAGGAAGGCGTCGACAAGCTGCGCGCAATCGACGCCGCCGGCGCCGACATCAGGACCACGGACCGCGGCCTGATCTGGAACACCGATCTGATCGAGACCCTCGAGTACGACAACCTGATCGCCCAGGCGCTGGTCACAATCGAGGGCGCGCTGAACCGGACCGAGAGCCGCGGCGCCCACGCTCGCGAGGACTATCCGGATCGCGACGACGTCAACTGGATGAAGCACACCCTCGCCTGGAAGGTCCCGGGCGAAGCGGTGAAGATCGACTACCGGCCGGTGCACAAATACACGATGTCGGACGACATCTCGTACATCGAGCCCAAGGCGCGGGTTTACTGATGGTCCAGCTTACTCTCCCCAAAGGCTCCAAGCCGACGACCGGCAAGGTCTACAAGGCCCCGGAAGGTGCGAAGAACGTCAAGACCTACAAGGTCTACCGTTACGACCCCGAGGTCGACGCCGACCCGCGCTGGGACGTCTACGAGGTCTCGGCCGACGATCACGGGCCGATGCTTCTGGACGCCCTGATCCACATCAAGAACGAGATCGACCCGACGCTGTCGTTCCGGCGTTCGTGCCGCGAGGGCATCTGCGGCTCGTGCTCGATGAACATCGACGGCCGCAACGCCCTGGCCTGCACCAAGGGCTGGGAGGAGTGCCAGTCCTCGACCATCGCCATCGCCCCGCTGCCGCACCAGCCGGTGGTCAAGGACCTGGTTACGGACCTGAGCCTGTTCTACGCCCAGTACGATTCCATCCAGCCCTATCTGCAGTCGGACGAGCCCGACCCCGAGAAGGAACGGCTGCAGACGCCGGAGGAGCGCGCGAAGCTGGACGGCCTCTACGAGTGCATCCTGTGCGCCTGCTGCTCGACCAGCTGCCCCAGCTACTGGTGGAACCAGACCGAATACCTCGGCCCGGCCGCCCTGCTGCAGTCCTACCGCTGGATCGCCGACAGCCGCGACGACGCCACGGACAAGCGCCTCGACGACCTCGAGGACCCGTTCAAGCTCTACCGCTGCCACACCATCATGAACTGCGCCCAGGTGTGTCCGAAGGGCCTGAACCCGGCCAAGGCCATCGCCGAGACCAAGAAGCTGATGGTCTCGCCGAGCCGCAAGAAGCAGCCGGCCTGACGTGGCGAAGATCACCTATATCGAGCACGACGGTCGCGAACATGTCGTGGAGGTCAAGAACGGCCTCTCCGTCATGGAGGGGGCGATCCGCAACAACGTCCCGGGCATCGACGCCGACTGCGGCGGGGCCTGCGCCTGCGCGACCTGCCACGTCTACGTCGACGAGGCCTTCCAGGCCGAGACCGGCCGCGCCTCGGCGATGGAGGAGTCGATGCTCGACTTCGCCGAAAACGTGCAGCCGAACAGCCGCCTGTCGTGCCAGATCCGCGTCTCGGACGACCTCGACGGCCTGATCGTCCGCCTGCCCGAATCCCAGCACTGAGCCGGGCCGTGGGCCGGGCTCGACCCGAGCTGGTCGACCTCGTCGGCGAGCTGATCGAGAAGGGCCCTGCGGACCGGCCGCCCCTGATCGGCGTGGTCGGAGCCCAGGGCAGCGGCAAGACCACCCTCGCGCGGGCGGCCGCCGAGCGTTTCGGCGCCGTCCAGATCTCAATCGACGACGTCTATCTGACCCGCGCCAGACGCGAGGCCCTGGCCCGCGCCCTGCATCCGCTGTTCGTCACCCGCGGCCCGCCGGGCACGCACGACCTGGACCTTCTGCAGGAACTGATCGACAGCCTGACGACGGCGGGGCCTAAAGACGAGACCCTGATCCCGGACTTCGACAAGCGCAACGACGACCGCTGGCCGGTCGAACGCTGGCGGCGCTTCGCCGGACGGCCGTCGGCGATCCTGATCGACGCCTGGTGCCTGGGTTGCGTCGCCGAGGACGAGGCGGCGCTGGCGGAGCCGGTCAATGAGCTGGAGCGCGAGCATGACCCGGACGGCCGCTGGCGGCGCGCGGTCAATGACTTCGTGGGCGGTCCCTACGCCGCCTTCGCCGCCCGCTTCGACGCCGCGCTGTACCTGCAGGCGCCGGGCTTCGGGGTGGTGCATGACTGGCGCTGCCAGCAGGAGGCCGACCTGCTGGGCGTCGCGCCGGACGATCTGCCGCAGGACGAACGCCGCCGCCTCGCCGGCTTCATCCAGTATTTCGAGCGCATCACCCGGCGCATGCTCGCCGGCGGCGTCCGCGCCGACGTGACCGTGAAACTGGATCGAAACCGTCAGCCGCTGACTATCGCCCGATGACCCGACAGGACGACCGCCGACTGGAGCCCCGCTCGGCCCTGAATACGCACGGCCTGGTGGTTTCGCCCGGACTGGAGCTTGCCTGCCTGGTCGTCGACCAGTCGGCCTCGGGCGCGCGTCTTCGGCTGGACCGCAACCTCGCCCTGCCGCCGCGGATCGTGCTGGTCGACATCGCCCGGGCCACGGCGGTCGAGGCCGAGGTGGTCTGGCGCAAGGGCCAGGAGGCCGGGATCAGGAAGGCCGGCGCCGCCGCCTCGCTGCGCGGCCTCGTGCCGTCCCGGCTGGCCGCCGCCCGCGCCGCCTATCTCCGCGCCGGCGGCCGCTAGCGGTCAGACGCCCGCCGGCATGGTCCCCGCGTTGATGGCGATGCGCCCGATCAGTCCCTTGACGATCAGGTCCAGGGCCGAGCCCTCGCGGTAGTCGGCGGCGGCGACGAAATTGACCCGGTCCTCCGAGATCAGGCCGTAGATCTTCTTCTGGTCCTTCTCGGAATTGCGCGGATCGTAGACCGCGATCGAGAAGCCGCCCTTGGTGTGCATCATCTTCATGGTCGGCACGTCGGTGTCGCCGTCGCCGAGGAAGATCATCCGCTCGAACGGCACCGGCCGGTCGTCGTCGGGCATGAAGCGATTGATCTTGTCGTGCTCCCAGTGATTGAACACGCCCTTGTTGATGCGGAACAGGTACTGGGTCTTGGTCGTGTAGTTGACGCCGACCGCCGGCCAGATCGCCACGCCGTTGGCGTCGTAGACGAATTTCGACGCGAAGACGTGCCGGAACTCGGGGCGGATCGGGCAGCCCTCGATCATCTCCTCCAGCCCGGCCGAGATGATGTAGTGCTCGATCTCGAGGCCGTACTTGCGCCCGACCTCGTTGATGCGCTCGAACCAGCCGCGGCCGGTCAGGTCGGACTTCAGCCCGTCGAAAAGCTTCACGTCCTGGCCGTGCTCGGCCAGCAGCTTGCGGGTGATCGGGTGATCGTTCTCCCGCGCCCGCTGCAACATCAGCTGCATGTACATCAGGATGTTGTCGCCGTCGGCCTCGCGGGTCAGCCGGTCGGCCTCGCCCCAGAAGTCGCCGACGCCCATGCCGACGGAGGGGATGAAGGTCACCTCCTGCATGTTCCCCCGCGCCAGGGTGCCGTCGAAGTCGTAGATCAGCGCGGTCTTGAGGAGCTTGGACATGGGAGGTTCTGGGTTCTGGGAGCTGGGTTCTAGGACGCCGGGACGTCGCGGGCTCTCCCTAGCACCTGGAACCTAGACCCTAGAACCCAGATGTAGTTCCGGCGCCGCCGCCACGCTCGCGGCCTCCAGCGGCAGATGCAGGATGAAGGCCGCGCCCTTGCCCGGCTCGCTCTCCACCTCGGCCCAGCCGCCGTGCAGTTCGACCAGCGCCTTGACCAGGGCCAGGCCGACGCCCGGCCCGCCGCGTTCGCGACGGACGAAGCGGTCGAAGACATGGGCCTGCAAATGGTAGGGAATGCCCCGACCGGTATCCTCGACGCGGATGCGCACCTCTGAGGAAGAGGCCTCCGCGGTCAGGGTCACAGACCCGCCCTCGGACACGGCGCGGGCGGCATTGTCGAGCAGGTAGCCGAGGGCCTGGCCGACCCTCTGGGCGTCGGCCCGGATGGACCGCAGGGCGTGAGGGCAGCTGACCGTCAGGCTCGCGCCGCGGCCCTCGATGCGTTCGCGCACCCGCGCCGCCGCCTCGTCCAGCAGGTCGCAGACCCGCACGTCGCCGAGCGTCAGCTCCATCTCGCCGGCGTCGATCTGGGCCATGTCCAGCACGTCGTCGATCGAGGCCGCCAGCTGGCTGGCCGCCACCCGGATGGCCCCGGCGTGCTGGCGGCTGCGCTCGGGCAGGTCGGCCTGGCTCTCCAGCAGTTCGGAATAGCCGACAATGGTGGTCAGGGGGGTGCGCAGCTCGTAGCTGACGCTGCCGACGAACTCGCGCTTGAGAGCGGTTGATTCCTCCAGCGCCTGGGCCTTGGCGGCGAGCGCCTGCTCCAGCTCGCGGCGGGCGGTGACGTCCGAGAAGGCGACCAGGGTGGCGCCGTCGGGCAGAGGCCGGGTCAGCCAGGAGGCGATGCGGCCGTCGGCGGTGCGGCCCTCGCCCGAGATCGGCACCCGGCTTTCGGGATCGGGGTCCGCGACCCGCGCCTTCAGGCCCAGCCACAGGGCCGGGTCGGGCATGGTCTCGTGACACAGGGCGGCGACCGCGTCGAAGTCGCCGGCGGCGTCCAGGGCCTCGCCGTCCACGCCCCAGAAGGCGTCGAAGGCCTCGTTGTGCAGGCGGATGCGGCCGTCCGAACCGAACACCGCCACGGCGTCGTTCAGCTTGTCCAGCGTCGCCTTCTGGACCTGAATCTGGGCGTTGTAGCGGCTGCGCAGCTTCAGCTCGTCGGTGATGTCCGAAAACAGCAGCAGCACCCCGCCCAAGGGGTGCGGCTGACGCACCACCCGCAGGGTGCGGCCGTCGGGCAGGGACCAGCTGTCGTCCGGCGCGGCTTCCGAGGCGCCGTAGAAGTCCAGCTCATTGGCCTTCCAGCCGGCGTAGTCGATGACCTCGGGCAGCAGGCGGCGCTGGCGCAGCCGGTCCAGCAGTTCGGCGTGGGTCGGCCGCTCGTCCAGCCAGGCCGGGTCGATGTTGAACAGCTGCTGGAAGGCGGTGTTGTGGAAGGCCAGCCGCTTGGACGGGCCGAAGATGGCCACGGCGTCGGCGAGGTGGTTCAGGGTTTCGTCGTGGGCCTCGACGTGACGACGCAGGGTGTCGCGCGTCTCCTCGGCCTCGGTCATGTCGAGGGCGAAGGCCAGCACCGCCCCGGCCCCGCCGGGCGCCGGCTCGGCCACGATCCGCCACGCCCGCCGACGTCCGCCGCCGGTGGTCCAGCGGAAGCCCTCCTGACGCTGGTTCAGCCGCCCCGCCTCGGAGACGATGGCGTCGGCCCCGCGATCGAAGCTCAGTCCCTTCTCGCGGGCCGCCTCGACGCTGTCGACCTTCATCTCGGCCAGCCTGGCGCGGTGGGCCCAGGCCAGCCGCCCGGCCGCGTCGGTGACCCAGGTCGGGGCGGGGTAGGCGTCGGCCAGCAGGCCCAGGCCGCTCTCGGCCGCCGAACCGACCAGACCGAGCCGCGACAGTCTCAGCCACGCCGC
>JAEZIH010000199.1 GCA_023416055.1 Pseudomonadota bacterium
TCGAAGGACCAGAAGGTCTGGGCCTGCGTCCACGGCCAGCTGACCCAGGTGCACGATCGCGAGCGGATCGACCGCTACTGGAACCCCGTGGTCGCCGCCTGGTATCCCGAGGGCAAGGACGACCGGCATCTGACGCTGCTGCGCTTCGATCCGGACCACGGCCGGGTGTGGGTGTCGGACAAGGGGCCGCTGGGCTTCGGCTACGAAATCCTGAAGGCGAACCTGACCAAGTCCATGCCGGACGAGGGCGGGGTGGCGGACGTCAATCTTCAGTGAGACGGAGAGGCAGTAGGGAATAGGCAGTAGGCAATAGACGAACCGGGATCGAGCGCGAACTGCTGTTCCCGCTACTGCCTACTGCCTACTGCCTACTGCCTACTGCCTACCGCCTGTCGCCGCCGAAGCACCACGCCAGCACCGCCTTCTGGGCGTGGATGCGGTTCTCGGCCTCGTCCCAGACCAGCGAGCGGGGTCCGTCGATGACCGCGTCGGTGACCTCCTCGCCGCGGTGGGCGGGGAGGCAGTGCAGGAAGACGGCGTCGGCGGCGGCGGCCTCCATCAGGGCGTCGTCGACGCCGTAGCCCTCGAAAGCCTCCAGTCGGGCCTCGTAGTCCTGGTCGCCCATCGACACCCAGGTGTCGGTGACGACGACGTCGGCGCCGGCCACCGCCTCGCGCGGGTCGCTGGTCAGGGCGACGTGGTCGCCGCCGCGGGCGAGGTCGTGCAGGTTCGGGTGGTAGTCGGCCGGGCAGGCGACGTTGAGGCGGAAGCCGAACTTCGGCGCCGCGTGCATGAAGCTGTGGCAGACATTGTTGCCGTCGCCGACCCAGGCGATGGTCTGCCCCGCCACCGGGCCGCGATGCTCCTCGATGGTCAGCAGGTCGGCGAGGATCTGGCAGGGGTGCGAGCGGTCGGTCAGGCCGTTGATCACCGGCACGGTGGAGACGCGGGCGAAGCGCTCGACGTCCTCGTGGTCGTTGGCCCGGATCATCACCGCAGCGACCATCCGCGACAGCACCCGCGCCGTATCCTCGACCGGCTCCCCGCGCCCCAGCTGCATGTCGCCGGCGTTGGCGATGATCGAGGCCCCGCCCAGCTGGCGGATGGCGGCGTCGAAGCTGAAGCGGGTGCGGGTGGAGTTCTTCTCGAAGATCATCGCCAGCACGCGATCCTTCGCCGGGGCGTCGGCGTCGGCGCGGCCCTGCGGCCAGCCCTTGCGGGCGCGCTTGCGCGCATGGGCGTCGTCGAGGACGGCCCGCAGCTCGGCGGCTTCGAGGCGATGGATGTCGAGGAAGTGGCGGACCATCGGCCCCTCCAAAATCAGGCCGAAGCCAGCTTGCCGCGCGCGAATTCGCAGGTCTTCTCGAACCGCTCGATGGCCTCGCGGGCCTCGTCGAGGGTCAGGTTGAGGGCCGGGAGGATGCGGACGCAGTTGTCGCCGCCGCCGGCGACCAGCAGGCGGGCCTCGTCGCGGGCCCAGCCCATGAACTCGCGGTTGTTGGGGACCAGTTTGACGCCGATCAGCAGGCCCTTGCCGCGCACGTCGACGATGACGTCCGGGAAGCGCTCCTTCAGGCCGTGCAGCTGCTGCTTCAGATAGCCGGCGATCTCGTTGACGTTGGCGAGGGTCTCCGGCCTGGAGATTTCGGCGAAAGCGGCCTGGCCTACGGCCATGGCCAGCGGGTTGCCGCCGAAGGTCGAGCCGTGGACGCCGACGGTCATGCCCTTGGCCGCCTCATTGGTGGCGAGGCAGGCGCCGATCGGGAAGCCGCCGCCGAGAGCCTTGGCCACGGCCATGATGTCCGGGGTCATGCCGGCCCATTCATGGGCCCACAGCTTGCCGGTCCGGCCCATGCCGCACTGGACCTCGTCGAAGATGATCAGGACGCCGGTCTCGTCGGCCATCTGGCGCATCCAGCGCAGGTCCTCGTCAGGGGTGGCGCGGCAGCCACCCTCGCCCTGCACCGGCTCGAGGATGACGGCCGCCGTAGTCGGGCTGCGGAAGGCCGCCTCAAGCGCCTCGCGATCGCCCCAGACCAGCTGGTGGAAGCCTTCCATCGGCGGACCGAAGCCGTTGGTGTAGCTCGGGTTCGCTGCCGCGTTGATGGCGCCGTAGGTGCGGCCGTGGAACGAGCCGTCGAAGCCGTAGATGTCGATCCGTTCCGGGGCGCCGTTGGCCGAGTGATATTTGCGCGCCGTCTTCAGGGCGCACTCGACGGCCTCGGTGCCAGAGTTCGTGAAGAAGACCACGTCGGCGAACGACTTCTCGCACAGGGCGTCGGCGAGGGCCTCCTGGCCGGGGATCTTGAAGATGTTGGAGACGTGCCAGAGCTTCTCCGCCTGGTCCTTGACCGCCTGCACCAGCGCCGGATGGGCGTGGCCCAGCGCGTTGGTCGAGATGCCCATGACGCAGTCGAGGTATTCGGTCCCGTCCCGCGACCACAGACGAGCGCCCTGGCCTCGCTCCACCTCCAGCGGCGCGCGGTTGTAGACACCCATCAGATGGTCAGTGGACACGGGACGGTACCTCCAAAAAGCGAGGCGGCCCCGGCGCAGAAGGCGTCGGGACCGCTGAAAAAGGGTGAAGCCTTGTCGGACGGGGGCGGGGCTTAGTCAACACCGCCCCCCGCCCCTTAGCGGGACAGCTGGGCGTCCAGCTTTTCGACCACCGCGGCGTAGGTTTCGCCGGCGAGACGCACCGTCGCCGGGTCGATCTGCTCCATGCTGTCGTCCGCCGAGTGGATCAGCTGGAAGACGCGCGGGACGAAGCCGTCGGCCAGGCCGTTGGTTTCGCCGCCGTTGAAGGCCAGCCACATCTGATGGGCGCCGACGTGGTCCTGGAAGCCGAGCGAGACGGTCGGGACGCGGTCGGCGGAACCGGCCTCGCCCGCCTCACCAAGACCGGCGCCGGAGAAGGCTCGGTCGTCCGAGGGCGGATAGACCGGATAGCCGACGCAGTTCATCGCCCGCTCGGCGCAGACCTCGCGCACGGCGCGGACCACGCCGCCCGACTGAGCCCCGTTGTTGAGGCCGTACATCATGGTGTCGCCGTAGCCGGCGACGTCCGAGTTCACGACCGCCGCGACGTTGTCGAGCCCGTGCGCCTCGATCCATTTTCGGGCGCCGATCAGGCCCAGCTCCTCCTGGTCGAAGAGGATGACGCGGACGCGATGGTTCAGGTTGCGGTCGCGCAGGATCCTGGCGGCCTCGATCACGCCGACCACCGAGGCGGCGTTGTCGACCACGCCCTGGGCCAGACTGCCGTCGCGCAGGACCACAGCGTCGTAGTGGGCGGTGAGCAGGATTTCGCGCGGGCCGTCGCCGATGACGGCGACGACGTTGCGGCCCTCCATCTCGCCGGTGCGCTGGTTGCCGCCCGTGAAGGTCTCGACGGTCGGCTCGAAGCCGGCGGCGCGCAGCTGGTCGACGACGACCCTGGTCCGGGCCTCATTCGAGGGCTGGACATAGGCGGCGACCTGGGCGCGGAGGTCGACCTCCTGGGCCACGGCGGCGGGTGCGGCGACGGCGATCAGGGCCGTGGCGGCGGCGAGCGAACGGAACAGCATGAAACCCCCTTGGTGTCTTCGCCCCATGGCTAACGCGCCCGGGCGACGCGCGCACCTTAAAAGACGGTCAGCGGCGCAGGTCGTCAGCTCTTCAGCCGCCACCCCGAGCGGAACACGCGCCAGCAGGCGACGGCGAGCACGGCGGTGAGCACTGCGCTCATCACCACCCCGATGCGGATGTCGCCTTCGGCGTGGCCGATGAAGCCCGAGCGGAAGCCGTCGATCAGGTAGAAGAAGGGGTTGAAGTGGCTGACGGTGGCGAACGGCTCGGGCAGGCGGTCGACGAGGTAGAAGGCGCCGGAGAGGAAGGTCATCGGCATGACCACGAAATTCTGCACCGCCGCCAGGTGATCGAACTTCTCCGACCACAGGCCCGCGAAGACGCCGACCATGCCCATCATCAGCGAGGCGGCCACCGCGAACCAGACGATGGTCAGCGCATTGGCGACGCCCAGCCGGGCGAAGGGCAGGACGCAGATCGCGGTGACGAGGCCGACGGCGAGGCCGCGGGTGGCGGCGCCCAGCGAAAAGCCGATGGTCAGCTCGAGCGGGCTGAGCGGCGGGGTGAGGAAGTCGGTCGCCGTGCCCATGATCTTGGCTTGGATCAGGCTGGATGACGCGTTGGCGAAGGCGTTGTTGAGGATGGCCATCATGATCAGGCCTGGCGCCACGAACTCGGCGAAAGGGACGCCGTTCAGCGGCGGCCGCGCGCCCTGAAGGGCGACCACGAAGACCATCATGTAGAGCAGGGTGGTGACCACCGGCGCGGCCACCGTCTGCGCTCCCACCTTCCAGAAGCGCCGCACCTCGCGCAGGTACAGGGTCCGCACCCCCACCCAGTTGATCCCGTCATAGCGGCGCGGCTGAGGCAGCCCGGTCGGGCGGGTCGAGGCGAGGTCGGTCATAGTCGCCAGATGCGGTGGCGGGGGCTGGAGCGCAAGTAGGGGCAGCAGGCAGCAGGCAGCAGGCAGCAGGCAGCAGGGTCAGTCAGGTCATCGGCGGAAACCTCAAGCCTGATCGACTTTGCTGCCTGCTGCCTGATGCCCGCTGCCTCATTAACCCTACATCTAGTTTCTGTGGACGGACCGATTCGCACATATTGCGTCCGTTAGGGTCTGGTTTACGATTAGTTGTAGGTCGCCGGCCCCGGAGGGAGTCCCCGACCCCAGATATTGAATCCGAGGACCCCGGAGGGTGGTTATGACCGCAGGCTGGACAGAAGACCGCGTCGGCGCGCTGAAGAAGCTGTGGCTGGAAGGCCAGTCGGCGAGCCAGATCGCCAAGCAGCTGGGCGGGGGCGTCACCCGCAACGCCGTCATCGGCAAGGTGCACCGCCTCGGCCTGTCGGGGCGCGCCGCGCCGTCGCAGCCGGCCCGCGCCACCTTCCGCCCGAGCCGTCCGCGCCCGACCCCGCAGGCGACCCAGGCG
>JAEZIH010000220.1 GCA_023416055.1 Pseudomonadota bacterium
CCCCTGCACGGCACGACCGCGGCCTGCTGGGCGCCGGGGCGCGGCTGGCGGGCGGTGCTGATCACCGGCCCCTCAGGATCGGGCAAGAGCGACCTGGCCCTGCGCCTTCTGGGCCGCGGCTGGCGCCTGGTCGCCGACGACTACACCCATGTCGTCGCCTCGGACGGGGCCCTGTTCGCCATTGCGCCGCCGACCATCGCGGGCCGCATCGAGGCCCGCGGCGTCGGCGTCATCCCGGCCTGCACCCAGGGCGTGACCCGCCTGGCCCTGACCGTCGAGCTGACGGACCGGCTCCCGGAACGCCTGCCGGAGTCCGAAGCCGTCACCGTAGAGGGTGTCGCCCTGCCGCTGCTCAGGCTTCGCGGATTCGAGGTCTCGGCGGTTGAAAAGGTCGCGGCCGCCCTCGCCCGGCTTTAACCCGAGCCGGAGTTGGGCTATTCCGCGCGGCTTGCGGCCGATCCTGCGGACGGCCGGGACGCGGGGGCGCGAGTCTTGGTGAAGCCTTCATGATCGGCCTGGTGATCGTCACCCACGGGGGGCTGGCCTCGGAATTCCTCGCGGCCATGGAGCACGTCGTCGGGCCCCAGCGCGGCGTCGCCGCCATCTGCATCGGCCCCGAGGACGACATGGAGCGCCGCCGCCGCGACATCGTCGACGCCGCCCAGGCCGTCGATGACGGGGCGGGGGTCATCCTGCTCACCGACATGTTCGGCGGCACCCCCTCCAACCTCGCCATCTCGGTGATGGAGGAGACCGGGGCCGAAGTCATCGCCGGGCTCAACCTGCCCATGCTGATCAAGCTGGCCAGCGTGCGCGGTCGCGAACCGCTGCAGGCCTGCGTGGCCCACGCCCAGGACGCGGGGCGCAAATACATCTCCGTGGCCAGCTGGGTGCTGCAGGGCGAGAAATGAGCGACACCACCGGACGCGCGTCGGCCACCGCCAACATCTGCAACAGCCGCGGCCTGCACGCCCGCGCCAGCGCCAAATTCGTCAAACTGGCCTCGGGCTTCGACGCCGAGGTCCAGGTCACGCGCGACGGCGTCACCGTCAACGCCCTGTCGATCATGGGCCTGCTGATGCTCGGCGCCGGCAATGGTTGCGAGATCCGCATCGAGGCCGAGGGGGCCGAGGCCGAAGCCGCCGTCGCCGCCCTGACCGACCTGGTCGCCCGCCGCTTCGACGAGGACCAGTAAGAAAAACGCCCCGACAGCGGACCGTCGGGGCGTTCTTGCGGCGTTCGCCTGAAGGTATCAGGGCGTTTCGGTTACCAGCAGGGTGGCCGAGGCGGTGCTCCTGCCGAACGTCCCCACCCAGATGTCGTAGGTGCCGCTGGACGGCCGGTTGAAGCGCACCTGGGCGTCTCCGTCGCCCCAGCTGTCGTCATCGCACCACCAGCTGCCGTCGGGGGCGTTGATGATCAGCGTCGTGTCGGACGACGACCGGGTGCGGAACACCAGCGGCAGGTAGCCGGCGCTGTAGGTGATCTCGTAATCCGGCGCGTTCGAGATGTTGCCGACGCAGGCCGCCGGCAGGTTGGTGTCCGCATAGGCGTCGATCGAGCCGCCGGCGGTCAGGCTGACCCGGTGGGGATCCGGCTGAAAGCCCGCGCTCAGCCGGACCTCGCCGTAGGTGGCCCTCAGGCCGGTGTTCTGGGCCGCGGCTGCGCCCGGCAGGGCGAGCGTGACGGCGAGCGCGAGCGCGCTGACGATGAGTTTCATGATTGGTCCCCCGGTTTCTTGATGGATCAGCCCCCGGCGATCCCACGCCAAACGCTGTTTGCCGTCAAGCATGAGAAACCAGTGTTTCCGCCGATCCCGTCGAACCGGCGGGATGGTGGAGCCGAGGGGAGTCGAACCCCTGACCTCGTCATTGCGAACGACGCGCTCTACCAACTGAGCTACGGCCCCCCAATCCCGACCGCAGGTCGGTTTCAGGCGAGGGCGCGACATAGGAGCGGCGGGGCCCCGGTGTCAACGGTCTTCGGACCGTTCGCCGCGCCCGCCCCGGTTTCCTTGGACAGGTCGCCGCGACGCGCTAGAAGCGGGGCTGGTTTCCGGGAGATCTGCTTCATGGGCTACGCCATCGTCTGGCTGGTCAACACCATCCTGTCGCTCATGACCTGGGCGATCATCATCTCGGCGATCATGAGCTGGCTGTTCGCCTTCGATGTGATCAATCACCGCAACCGGTTCGTGGCCCAGGTGGCGATGTTCCTCGACGCCCTGACCGGACCGATCCTGGGGCCGTTCCGGCGCGTCATCCCGCCGCTGGGCGGCCTCGACATCACGCCGATCGTGGCCATCCTGACGCTCCAGTTCCTCGGCATCCTGTTCAACCGCATGAGCGCCCCCTTCCTGATCCAGGTGCTGGGCTAGGCGTGACCGGCGGGCGACAGGGAGGGCGGCCCGGGACCGCGCCGCGCCGCGCCCGCTTGCGCCGTCCGGCAGTCGGTCTAGGGTGCCGCTCCGAACGGGCCGGAGGCCCGCAAGTTTGCCGGACGACATGACCACGATCCGATCAGTCGCCATCGTCGGCGCGGGCCAGATGGGGGCGGGCATCGCCCAGGCCGTAGCCGCCGGCGGCTACGAGGTCCTTCTGCACGACAAGGTCGAGGACCGCATCGCCGAGGCCCGGGGCGTCATCGGCGCCAGCCTGGCGCGCCATGTCGCCCGCGGCCTGATCGGCCAGGCGGAGGCCGACGCGGCCGTGGCCCGTATCCGGCCGGCCGCCTCCCTGGCCGAGGCCGCGCGCGCCGACCTGGTCATCGAGGCCGCCGTCGAGGACGAGGCGGTCAAGAAGGAGATCCTCGCCGGCCTGATCCCGCATCTCGGGCCCGACACCCTGCTGGCCTCGAACACCTCGTCGATCTCGATCACCCGCCTGGCCTCGGCCACCGACCGGCCGGAGCGGTTCATCGGCCTGCACTTCATGAAGCCGGCGCCGGTGATGAAGCTGGTCGAGATCATCCGCGGCATCGCCACCTCGGCCGAAACCTACGAGACCGCGGTGGCGTTCGCCGAGAGCCTCGGCAAGACCACCACCAACGCCGAGGACTTCCCCGCCTTCATCGTCAACCGCATCCTGGTTCCGATGATCAACGAGGCGATCTACACCCTCTACGAGGGGGTCGGGAACGTGGCCTCGATCGACAAGGCGCTGAAGCTGGGCGCCAACCATCCGATGGGCCCGCTCGAGCTGGCCGACTTCATGGGTCTGGACGTGGTGCTGGCGATCATGAACGTGCTCTACGACGGCCTCGCCGACAGCAAATACCGCCCCTGTCCCCTGCTGGTGAAATACGTCGAGGCCGGCTGGCTGGGACGCAAGTCCGGCCGCGGCTTCTACGACTATTCCGGCGACACGCCGGCGCCGACCCGATGATCCGCTCCAAGCTTCCGCCGCTCGAGCGGCCTGAGGACTTCCCGGGCCAGACCCGCGTCGCCTTCCGGCGCGAGCCCCATCGCGTGATCCTCGCCGCCGTCCTGGGCGCCCTGTGGCCGCCGCTGGCGGCGACCCTGGCCATCTGGCCGCCGAAGAACTGGGTTCCCGGGCTCGAGGTCGACTGGCGCCTGCTGGTCCTGTTCATCGGCCTGCTGGCGGTTCCGGCCGGTCTGTGGCTGCTGAACCGCGAGCGCCGCCGCAGCGGCCGGCCGGCCACCCGGCTGGGCGTGATCTGGCGCTTCATGTTCTACGGCGGCCTGCTCGCCGCGGCCATCGGCGCGATCTTCGCCGTCGTCCAGTCCGTCCTGCAGTGGATGCACGCCTCCAACCTCGGCGAGGCCGTCGGGGGCAGCGAAACCTCGCTCCTGCTCTACGGCGTGGGAGGGCTGTCCGTGGCGGTGCTGGTGGGCGTCAGCTACGCCCTGTGGGCCGGTCTGTGCGTGGCCTTCATCGCCTTCCGGCCCCAGCCGCAGGTGCGCGACCGTCTCGGCCTGATCGGCGACCGCGAGCCCTGACCGGGGCGGTTGTCGCGAATTTATTTCCTGCACGGCGGCGTTGGTGTAAAGCTCCCTTGTCTGCATGGGGGG
>JAEZIH010000270.1 GCA_023416055.1 Pseudomonadota bacterium
GAGCAGGCGGCCGTGCACGCTGAGCGTCGCGGCGTCGTCGGCGGCGCCCAGCCCCGCCTCGTCGAACAGCCGCCTCGCCCGGTCCAGGGCTCCGGCCCGGGCGAGGGCGATGATGGCGGGGAGGGCGGGGGAGGGGGTGGGGGTCAAGGCCAGCTTCTTATCACGCGTCGCTCAGGTGTCGGTTTGGGGGCACACCGGGATGAACGGAAACTTGCCGCCATCGTTGGGAATGTCCGGGTCGACCTGGTCGGGCTCGAGAGTTCCCTTTGCGCTCCTCTCAAACATGCACCGGAATGTCTGGTGTTCGTATTCTCTTCGAGCCCCGGCCTTGAAGTAGATCATCCTGCAGCCGTCAGCGGTGGGGCCTTCAGGCCCGACGATCGAGCCATCTCCCATCACGTGACGCAACTCCGCGTTGTCGGCGGAATGGGGGCCGAGAAGGCCAATCCCCGGCACGCCCTTTCGGAACTGCCAGTCCAGCGCCGGGTCGAGTTCGATCACAACATAGCAGGGACAACCGACATAGATGTCAGCCGGCTTCACGGGTACCGGGTGTATGTCCTCCGTGGCCCTGACCCTGGTATGCACATGGTCCGGGAGGGGCTTGACCAAGCGCTCCTTCACAAACGTCTCGACGTCCGTTCGACATATTACGTAGCTGCCCGGAAGGCCGAACACAGTGCGCGCCGGATCGGCTAGGCTGTAGGTGTAGCGGGTATACAATATCTCCTTCGGGTCCCACTTTCCCTCGATGCGGTCACCGAGCGGCCTGCTCGTCAACGGCTCACCGTTTTGCTCGCGGGTCATTGCACTCTCTCCCTCTGCATCTGTTCCAGCACGACAAGGTTGTCGCCGATCTTGCGGCGCAGGGCGGCCCAGCGTTCGTTGGCCGGTTCGTGCGCGACCATGGCGTCGGCGGCGTCGCGGGCCGACTCCAGCCGGCGCCGCGCCTCGTCGGGCCGCCCCTCGCCGAGCGCGAGGGCGGCGAGGGCGCGTTGCACCGCCACCCAGCGCAGGCGGACCTCCATGTTGGAGGGGTCCTCGGCGGTCAGGCGGAGCACGATGGCCTCCTCGGCGAGGCGGTGTTCGCGGGCGCGGCCGTCTTCGCCGTTCTCGCGCCAGGCGTCCGCCAGCCAGGCGTGGCGGTTGGCGAGGTCGAGGGGCCAGGCGTCGGGCTGCGCCGAGGCCTCGACCGCGGCCTGCATGCGGACGAGGGCCGTGCGGCAGTGGTCAAGCGCCTCCGCCGGTCGGCGCGGCTCCGCTAGGGCGAGGCTGCACAGGTTGCCGTGCGCGAAGCCCGCCTCGCGCAGCCATGCGGCGTTGTCAGGATCGCGCTCGACCAGTTCGTCAGCGAGCGCCCGATAGGCATCGAAGGCCGTGCGGGCCTCATCATGTCTCTGGCGTTCGAAGGCGATGACGCCGACCGCCTGTTCGCTCTGGGCGTGGGCCAGGATGCGGGCCGGGTTGTCGGGGTCGGCTTCCAGCAGGGCGGCGGTGGTGCGCCGGGCCTGGTCGAACTGGCGCATCGCGTCCTCGTGCCGCCCGCGGGTCTGCAGGTCGGCGCCGATGGCCAGCAGGATACGGGCGCGCCGCTCCAGGGAATCCGGCGGCAGGCGGCCGAGGTCCTGGGCCTCGTAATAGGCGAGGGCTCGGGCGTTGACGGAATCGAGGGCGTCCAGTCGCCCCACCCCCTCCAGCGTGTCTCGCAGATCGGTGAGCATGAACTCGACCATTCCCTCGGCTTCGGCCCTCTGCCGTTCCGCCTCGCGCCGGGCCCCGAGGGCCGTGGCGGTCAGCAGGGACATGGCTAGCATCCCGGCGAAGGCCGCCGCCGTGACAGCCGTCACGGCCCGCAGCCGCCGCTGGGCGTCGCGCTGGACCAGCTCGTCGAGGCCGACGCCGACGACCCCGGCCACCAGTTTGAGGAAGCCGAGGCGGGGGCCGTCGCCCGAGGGCTGCAGATCGGCCGCCAGCGGCTCGCGTCCCGACTTCAGCAGGGCCAGCGGGAAGGCGTCGGCCGGCGTCCCGGCGATGAGGGCCGTCAGCACCGGCCGGTCGGGGTGCAGGGCGCGGAACAGTTCGATCTCGCGCGACACCCACGGCGAGGCCCGCGCCGCTGGCGAGCAGATCACGATCAGGCTGGCGGATCCGGCGAGGGCGGCGCGCACCTGCTGGCTCAGGTCGTCAGCAGCGGGCAGGTCCTCCCGGTCGCGGAAGATCGGCCCCAGCCGCCGCGGCGCCGGCCCCCGCGCCGTCTCCCTTCCCACCAGCCGCCGCGGCAGCACGTAGCGCTCCAGCCTCCGGTGAAGCCGCCGCCCGGCCGCCGCGTCCTGATGGCTGTAGCTGATGAAAGCCCGATACCGCGCGGGCTCGCGGTCCCCCTCGTCCATCGTCCGCCTCCCAACGGCCACGCTGCCAGAGACCGTCGTTACGCACAATCGGAGCGTGACGGCGGTCACGGACGGGGGAGGGAGACAGGCGACAATCTCATCAGCGCCGCCTGGAAGCGATGCGTGCGGTACGGGTCGCTAGGGGGAGGAGTTAAATGCCATGACTCAGGAAACCGAACTCGATGGACACCTCTATCTCGGTGAGAACGAGCCGCCGCCCCCGCCGTCGGCGAGGCTTGTCAACGAAGACGGCGAGTGGTGGGGCACCGGAGTGCTCCACCGAATTGAGGAACTCAGGGCAACAGAAACGGTCCTCTATGAACGGACGCTACTAAAGACGAAGGATCCGACGACGCCGCCTCATGTCCGCAAGAAGTGCGTCAAGAAAGTCCATTACCCCGGGGGCTGGACCTGCATCGGATGGAAATTCGAGTATCAGTGGTTCTATGTGATGGCGACTTTGAGAGTAACGACAAAATCGCCGGTCGACATCAAGTCGGCGGTCGAGGACTGCCTCAAGCAAGGTGCCATAGCAGCGGCTATCGCCGCGATCATAACCGGCGGCAGTGGCGCTCCCGCCGCGGCGGCAGCGGCGATTAAATCGTGCCTGGTCGTCAAGCTTGGCCAAAACCTTCTTAATGTATCGGTGGACCTCTCGCACGAGTGGGGGAAGTGGGAATGAAACGCTGCATGAGCCCGGCTACGCCGGGCTCATGCTACAGCGCAGCGGTGCGCCGAGGCTTGGACAGTCGATAGGCCTTCTGGCTGGCGTCGCTGTCGAGATCGATCTGGAGCTGGCTACGCGGCGGATGAGCATCGCGAATGCCGGCTAGCCAGTGGCGGACAGAGAGGGATTCGAACCCTCGATAGAGTTGCCCCTATACACGCGTTCCAGGCGTGCGCCTTCAACCACTCGGCCACCTGTCCGTATCCACGGCTGCGGATAGCCCGCCGGGAGTGGACCGGCGGGAGGGGCGCTGATTAGAACAGTCGGCCCCCCTCGGCAAGCGCCGCCTGACGTCCCATATGGGCGGGGAGCGATCGCCCGGAGTATCCGCCATGCTGTTCCAGAAGACCCACGACATGCCCACCGCCGAAACCGCCCTGCCGGGCCGCGACCAGCCGGTGCGGACGGACGAGGTGCACTACGTCAGCGGACGGCCGCTGAAGGGGCCGCATCCGGAGGGGTTCGAGACGGCGGTGTTCGGGATGGGCTGCTTCTGGGGCGTCGAGCGGGTGTTCTGGCAGCTGCCGGGGGTGTGGGTGACCTCGGCGGGCTACGCCGGCGGCTTCACGCCCAATCCCACCTATGAGGAGGTCTGCTCGGGCCGCACCGGCCATGCCGAGGTGGTGCAGGTCGTCTTCAATCCGAACGAGATCAGCTACGGCGCGCTGCTCATGGCCTTCTGGGAGAACCACGACCCGCCCCAGGGCATGCGCCAGGGGGGAGGCGTCGGCACCCAGTA
>JAEZIH010000023.1 GCA_023416055.1 Pseudomonadota bacterium
GGGTCAGGCTTGCGCCGGACTGACGTTGACCATCCACGGGATGTCGTAGCGATCGACCAGGCTGCCGAAGCCGGGCGACCAGAAGGTCTCGGCGAAGTCCATGGTCACGCGGCCGCCCTCGGCCAGCCGGTCGAACCAGCGCTTCGCCTCGGACTTGTCGGTCGTGTGCAGGGTGACGTCGAAGCCGTTGTGCGGCTTGTCGTAGTTCGGCGCGAACTCCGGCACCGCGTCGAAGCCCATGATCGCCTGGTCGCCGATCTGCAGCCAGCAGTGCATCAGCTGGTCCTTGTACTGCGGCGGGATGGGCATGTCGGGCGGACCGTCGCCGTAGGGCATGGCGGCGGTGATCTCCCCGCCCAGGATTTTCGCATAGAACTCGAACGCCTCGCGGCACTGGCCGCGGAAGGTCAGGCTGGTCACGATCTTCATGGTCGTCGCTCCTGTGTGGTTGGAACTCACTCCGGCGACGCCGCGGCGCCGCTACTGATCCGCGCCCCCGGCCAGGAAGGCCTCCAGCCGCTCGAAGGTGCTGGTCCAGCCATGGCGGTGGCCGGCCAGGCTCTGCTCCGACTTCAGCCCCTCGTGGGTGAAGTCCATCAGGGTGCCGCCGCCGGGCGCGTCCGACAGCTGCACGGTCACCAGGGTGTCCACTGGCGGCCCGTCCTCGTGCGACTCGTCCCACCTGAAGGTGAAGACCAGCCGGTCCTCCGGGACGATCTCGCGATAGACCCCGCCCTGCCACAGGTCCTGGCCGGTGTCGGGCGAGCGCAGGCAGGCCAGCCACTCGCCGCCGACCCTCAGATCCTGCCGGGCGCTGACCGCCGGCCATTCGACCGGACCCAGCCACAGCACCATGACCTCGGGGTTGGTCCACGCCCGCCACACCAGCGCCCGCGGCGCATCGAAATGCCGGTGCATGTGGAGGGTGGGGCGGAGGGCGATGTCTTCAACCAGGGTCATCGGCGATCTCTTCGGCGTTCCGGTCGCGGCCGGGGAGGCTCAGTTCGGCTGCTTCAGCAGTTCGGCCAGCTGGTCGGCGCACTGGCCCCAGCCTTCATGGAAGCCCATGGCCTCGTGCTGCTTCATGGTCTCTTCGTTCCAGTGACGGGCGGTGGCCACGTACTCGGTCTGGCCGTCCGCGGTCGGGGTCAGTTCGACGGTCGCCACCATGAACGGCTGGCCGGCCGGTTTCCAGTCCGGGGTCAGGGCGTCGGTCGTGGTCCAGCGCCGCCCCGGCTCGACCTCCAGGAAGATGCCGGCGTTGGGGAAGCGCTCGCCGTCCGGCCCGTGCATGATGAAGTTGAACACCCCGCCCGGCCGCGGATCGACGTTGACGTCGGAAATGCTCCACGGCTTGGGGGCGAACCACTGCTGCAACAGCTCGGGCGTCATCCACGCCTTCCAGATGCGTTCCGGCGAGGCGTCCAGCGTCCGGCGCAGCACCAGCTCGAACCGGTGCGCCGCGCCGTCGGTGTTGCACGGGTTGTTGTCAGTTTCCTGGGCCACGGTCGTCTCCTTGTTGGATCTTCTTCAGGTACGCATCCAGTCTGTCGAAGCCGGCGTCCCAGAAGCGGCGGTAGTGCTCCAGCCACTCGGCCACGCCCTTCAGCCCCATCGGCTCCAGCCGCGCCGGACGCCACTGCGCCTCGCGTCCGCGGCTGATCAGCCCGGCCTTCTCCAGCACCTTCAGGTGCTTCGACACCGCCGGCAGGCTCATGTCGAAGGGCTCGGCCAGCTCGTTCACGCTCGCCTCGCCCTCGCACAGCCGCGCCAGGATCGCCCGACGGGTCGGATCGGCCAGGGCGGCGAACTTGGCGGAGAGGGGATCGGTCTGCATGGCGCACTTCATATCTAACTGACGGGTTAAATGCGTCGGTCTGAGCTTGTTGTCAACCGCGCGGTTAAATGATGTCCGGCGACAGGTACGCCGCGGCGATCTAGGTTCAGCCCACCTGCGAGGAGACCGTCATGCTGGAACTGTTCGCCGCCTTGGCCCTGGCCGCCGCGCCACCCCCTGAAACCGAGGTTGCGGAGGCTCTGGACGCTCTCCACGCCGCGGCCGCCCGCGCAGACGGGGCCGCCTATTTCGCCCTCTTCACGCCGGACGCCCGCTTCATCGGCACCGACGCCAGCGAGCGCTGGACCCTGTCCGAGTTCCGCGCCTATGCGGAACCGTACTTCGCTCGCGGACAGGGGTGGACCTACACCCCCGTTGAGCGGACCGTCACCCTGGCGCCGATCCAGTGCATGTGCGTCGCCTGGTTCGATGAGGTCCTGGACAGCCAATCCTACGGCGTCACCCGTGGCTCCGGGGTGCTGCGCAAGACGCGCGCCGGCTGGAAGATCGAGCAGTACGTGCTCAGCTTCGCCGTCCCCAACGATCGCACCCGCGCCGTCGTCGAGGCCATCGCGAGCGAGTGACGCGGCCGCCGGGCCGCGCTACGTCCCCGGGATGGATTTCTCTGAAGACGCCTTCGTCCTGTCGGCCCGCGCCCACGGCGACACAGGGGTGGTCGTCGATCTGCTGACCGAGGGGCATGGCCGCCGCGCCGCCTATGTCGCCGGCGGCGCTTCGCGGCGGATGAAGCCCTTTCTCCAGCCCGGCGCCCGGGTCGTGGCCGACTATCGAGCCCGGACTTCCGATCACCTCGGCTCGGCCCGGCTGGAGCCCTTGGGGGAAGGGCCGGCTGCCCTGTTCGACGATCCCCTGGCCCTTACCGGTCTCGCCGCCGCCGCCGCCGTGGCCCAGGGCGCGCTGCCGGAGCGGGAGCCCCATCCCGGCGCCTTCCTCGCCTTCGAGGCGCTGATGGCGGCGTTCGCCCTGCCGGAGGTCTGGCCCGCCGTCTTCGTCCGCTTCGAGGCCGGCCTGCTGGAGGATCTCGGCTTCGGCCTCGACCTCAGCCGCTGCGCCGTCACCGGCTCGCTGGACGACCTCGTCTGGGTGAGCCCGCGTACCGGCCGCGCCGTCAGTCGCGCCGCCGGCCAGCCCTACGCCGATCGCCTGCTCAACCTGCCGCCCTTCCTGCTTGGAGCCCAGGCGGGGTTGGGGGAGGGCGACGTTGGCGCCGGTCTCGACCTCACCGGCCATTTCCTCGAACAGTTCGTCTTCCACCCCTTGGACCGTCCGCTCCCGCCGGCGCGGGTGTGGATGATCGACCGTCTGCGCGAGGCGGGAAGGCTCTGACCGCCGATTGACGTTCACATGGCCGCCGCGCGCTGCTATCGCCCGGTCGACGCGCCCTTAGCTCAGCTGGATAGAGCACCCGCCTTCTAAGCGGACGGTCGCAGGTTCGAATCCTGCAGGGCGCGCCATCGTCCCCGCGCGGGACATCCGCCTGAAACTGCGATCAGGCTGAGCCGTTGAGCGGCGGTGAGGATCGCCACTTTCAACATCAACGGGATCAACACCCGCCTTGCCAACCTGCTGCAGTGGCTGGACGAGGCGCGGCCGGACGTCTGCTGCCTGCAGGAGTTGAAAGCCACGGACGCCCAGTTTCCGGCCAGGGCTCTGGAGGCGCTGGGCTACCGCGCCGTCTGGACGGGTGAGCACCGTTGGAACGGCGTGGCCATCCTGGCCCTTGAGACCGACCCCGTGGTCACGCGCCGCGGCCTGCCGGGCGACCCCTCGGACGTGCAAAGCCGCTATCTGGAGGCGGCGGTCGACGGAGTTCTGATCGCCTCGTTGTATCTGCCGAACGGCAATCCCCAGCCGGGGCCGAAGTTCGACTACAAGCTGGCGTGGATGGAACGGCTGAACGCCCATGCGGCGTCCCTGCTGGAGACAGGCGCGCCTGTGGTCCTCGCCGGGGACTACAACGTCGTGCCCACGGAGGCCGACATCTACAACAGCCGGTCCTGGAAGAAGGACGCCCTCCTGCAACCCGAGAGCCGGGCCGCCTTCGCGCGGCTGCTGGAACAGGGCTGGGCCGACGCCTTGCGGGAGCGATTCCCCAACGACCCGCCGCCGTGGACCTTCTGGCAGTATTTCCGTCAGGCCTGGGAACGTGACGCGGGGCTGAGGATCGATCATCTGCTGCTCAGCCCGGCCGCTGCGGAGAGTCTGAAGGACGCCGGCGTCGACAAGGCGGTGCGCGGGCGTGAGCGGGCCAGTGATCATGCGCCGACGTGGATCGAGCTGGAGTAGCCATGGCGCGCAAGCTGAAGGTGTTCTGCTATTCCGACGGCTTCCACTCGTGGACGGTGGCCGCATCGTCGCGAGCCAAGGCGCTGGAAGCGTTTGGCGTGAAGCGCGACCTGTTCAAGGACGGGTCGGCCCGGGAGATCGACCTCGGCCCCGACCGCGAGGCTGCGCTGGCGGCCCCGGGCGAGCTGATCGAGCGAGGTCTGTCGGTCGATATCGGCAAGGTGGAGAAGAAGCCGCGCAAGGCCAGGCCGAAGCCCGCACGGGAGAAGCCGGCGTCCGACGCACGGGCCCGGGCGCGGGTCGAGGCGCTGGAAACCGAACTGGTCGAGCTGGAGGAGGCCCAGGCCGAAGAGAGGGCCGACCTTGAAGCCGAACGAGAGGCGCTTGAGCGCAAGGCCGCGGCGCTGGCGAAGCGGCAGCGGAAGGCGCGGGACGACCTGAAGTCGAAGCTGAAGGCGGCGCGGGAGAAGCTCAGCGGATAGCCGCACTCCATGCAGCCAGACCGCGCTCAAGGTCGGCGATCAGATCGGCGGGGGCCTCGAGGCCGACGTGGAGGCGAAGAAGTTCGCCCTCCAGCGCCGGCGGCGTCTGGCGGAAGGCCAGCTGGCCCGTTTCGTGGGTGATCAGGCTCTCGAAGCCGCCCCAGGAATAGCCGAGGCCGAACAGTTTCAGCGCCGACATCAGGGCGTGGGCGGCGTCCTCGGAGCCGCCGTTCATCACCACCCCGAAAATGGAGGCGGCGCCCGCATAGTCCCGGCGCCATAGGCCGTGGCCGGGCGCGCCGGGGAGGGCGGGGTAGAGCACCCGGTCGACCTCAGGACGCGCTCGCAGCCATCCGGCCACCTGCAGGGCCGAGCGAGCCTGCTCGGCGTAGCGAAGCGGCAGGGTGCGCAAGCCGCGCAGGGCCAGCCAGGCGTCGTCGGGCGAGACGCGCCAGCCGAGATCCTCGATCGTTTCGGCGACAGACCGCCCAATGGCCGGATCGGCGGCCGCGATCGAACCCATCAGCAGGTCGGAGTGGCCACCGACGTATTTGGTCACCGCCTGGACGCTGACATCGACGCCGTGCTGCAGCGGACGGAAGGCGAGGCCGGCGGCCCAGGTGTTGTCCATGACGGTGAGCACGCCGCGCTCGCGACAGGCTGCGGCGAGGGCGGGAATATCCACGAGCTCAAAGGTCAGGGAAGCGGGGGCTTCGATCAGGAGCAGCCGCGTATGCTCGCCGAAGCCCTCGAGAATCCCGTCGACGGAGGCGTCCGGCGCGTGGAAGCGGGTCGAGACGCCACGCGCCTTCATGTGCCGGTTCAGGAAGCGCCGACTCGGTCCGTAGAGGGCGTCGGTCGCCACCACTTCGTCACCGGGGCGGAGCAGGGCCGTCAGCGGCACGGTGACAGCGGCCAGGCCGGACGGCACCAGCCAGGCGTCCTTCGCCCCCTCGAGATCAGCGAGGGCCCGGCGCAGTTCGCGTGCGGCGGTCAGGTCCTCGATGCCGTAGACCGGGCCGGCCGCGTCGTCGCGCATCCCGCCTGGCGCGTCGTTGAGCAGAGTCGAGGCGCGCTCGACCGGCGGGCTGACCGGACGGCGGCCTGCGCCCCGGCGGGTAGCTGACGCTATCAGACGCGTGCGCGGCTGGCGGTCGGAAGGATCGGACATGGGGCGGCCGGTCGAGGGTTGCGGTTCAGCCTCCAAAGGCCTCTAAACAGGCGGGGGGCGCAAGGTCTGGCTTTGACGAGGCGCGGATGCGGATTGAGGCGGTGCGGCGGACGACGGCGGGAACCTTTATGCTGGCGCTCGCCCTCACGGCGGCGGCTTGCGGCCCTCGCGAACGCCTCGACGAGACCGAAACGGAGCCCGTCGTCGCGGCCACCGAGGCCCCGGAGTTCGCCAGCGCCACGCTGGATGCGATCAAGCGGCGCGGACGGCTGAACTGCGGCGTCCACGAAGGCCTGGTCGGCTTCGCCTTCACCGACAACCGCGGCCAGTGGCGAGGGTTCGACGCGGACTTCTGCCGCGCCCTCGCGGCGGCGGTGCTCGGCGACTCCAACGCCGTGCGCTTTGTGCCTCTGACCTCCAGCCAGCGCTTTGACGCCCTGCGGGGCGGCCGCGTTGACGTGCTGTGGCGCGCCACCTCCTGGACCATGTCGCGGGAGATCGCCGAAGGCGTCCGCTTCGCGGGGGTCAATTATTACGACGGCCAAGGCTTCCTTGTGCGCCGCGCCCTCGACCTGGCCAGCGCCCAGGAGCTGAACGGGGCGCGGGTATGCGTGCAGCGCGAAACCACCTCGGAGCTGAATGTCGCTGACTTCTTCCGCGCCCGCGGCCTGGAATACCGGGCCGTGGTCGTTGCGAATGAGGAGGCGGCGCGCAGCGCCTACGCCCGCGAGGAATGCGACGCCTTCAGCGCCGATATCTCGGCTCTGGCGGCCGCCCGGACCCTCCTGCCGAATCCGGAACAGCACGCCATCCTGCCGGACGTCATCTCCAAGGAGCCCCTCGGGCCGGCGGTGAAGCGAGGCGACGAATCCTGGACCTCGATCGTGCGCTGGACCCTCAACGCCCTTGTCCTCGCCGAGGAGCTGGGCGTCACCGCCGAGAACGCCGACCGCCTGGCGAAGGAGTCGCGCGATCCGCAGATTCGCCGCTTGCTGGGAACCGAGGGGGACCTTGGCCCGACCATGGGCCTGTCCCGCGAGTGGGCGAAGAAGGCTATCGAAGCCTCTGGCAACTATGGGGAAATCTTCTCCCGCAATCTCGGGCCGGATTCCTCGCTCGACCTCGCCCGCGGGCTTAACGCACAATGGCGCGCTCGGCCGGGCGGCTTGATCTACGCTCTGCCCATCCGATAACGAGGCGGCCGACAGCCCCGGGGGACCAATGGAAACGACCAAACGCGGCGGGATTCCGCTCTATCTGTGGATGCTGCTCGGCTTCGTGGTCGGCCTCGGCGGTGGACTCTACGTCAACCTGACCGGTCAGGTGGTCATCCCCGCGGTGATGGACGTCATCGTCGCCATCGGCCAGATATTCCTGCGGCTGCTGTTCATGCTGGTCCTGCCGCTGCTGTTCTCAGCGCTCGCCGTGGGCGTGGCCGAGATGGGCGACCTCAGGTCACTGGGACGGGTCGGTTACAAGACCCTGCTGTTCACCATTCTGGTCTCGGCGATCGCGGTCGCCATCGGCCTCGGCATGGTCAATCTGTTCCAGCCGGGCGCGGGCGTGGATCGCGAACTGGCCGACCAGCTGCTGGCCCAGGGCGCGGCGGGCGCCTCCTCGATCGTCGGCAACGCGCCGAAGAGCATCGAGGCCGGCCAGTTCTTCCTCGACATGATCCCCTCGAACGTCGTCACCGCCGCGTCCGAGAACCAGATCCTGCCGGTCATGGTCTTCGCCCT
Organism: Pseudomonadota bacterium; assembly: GCA_023416055.1. GTDB lineage: Bacteria > Pseudomonadota > Alphaproteobacteria > Caulobacterales > Caulobacteraceae > Brevundimonas. The sequence continues at coordinate 7,537 of JAEZIH010000023.1, forward strand.
GATCTTCGGCATCGGCATGGTCATGGCCAGGTCGCCCGCCACCGACCGTCTGCAGGAGACGCTGCAGGGGCTGTTCGAGGTGATGATGAAACTCATCAACCTCGTCATCAAACTGGCCCCGATCGCCATCGCGGCGCTGATGTTCAACCTGGCCGCGGTGTTCGGCTGGGACCTGCTGGTTCGCCTCGGCGCCTACGCCGCCGTGGCCGTCGGGGCCATGGCGATCCACATGTTCGTGGTCTATCCGCTGCTGGTCTGGCTGTTCGGCGGCATGAGCCCCCTGCGCTTCTTCAACGGCATCCGCGAGCCCTTCGTGGTCGCCTTCTCGACCGCCTCGTCCAACGCCACCCTGCCGATCGCCATGCAGGCGGCCGAGGAGAAGCTGAAGCTGCCCAAGCGCATCTCGCGCTTCGTCCTGACCGTCGGCGCCACCGCCAACCAGAACGGCACCGCCCTGTTCGAGGGTGTGACAGTGCTGTTTCTGGCCCAGTTCTTCGGCGTCGACTTGAGCCTCCAGCAGCAGCTTGTGGTGATGCTGGTCTGCATCCTTGGCGGCATCGGTACGGCGGGGGTCCCGGCCGGGTCCCTGCCGGTCATCGCCCTGATCCTCGCCATGGTGGGGGTGCCTCCGGAGGGCATCGGCCTGGTGCTGGGCGTCGACCGATTCCTCGACATGTGCCGCACGACGCTGAACGTGACCGGCGACCTGGTGGCCGCCACCGTGGTGTCGCGCGGCGAGAGCGACGAGATCGTGCCGCCCGACGCCGTCGAGCCGGTCGCCCCGCCTCCCTAGGGGCGGGCGTTCCGGCCGGTCATCGCCGCATACAGGTCTGCCTCGAAGGCGGCGACGTCCCCTCGGAGGCCCGGCAGGGCGCCGGCCTTGTACCGCCGCAGCAGCTGGCCCTCATGCAGGACCATGCCCTCGCTGCAGTTGAGCACGAAGGCGGCGGCGTCGTGCAGGGTGGTGATCACCGTGCGACCCTCGGCTACGGCCTGACGGAGCAGTCTCCGCAGGTCGTGTGCGGCGATCGGATCCAGCCAGTTGAACGGCTCGTCCAGCACCAGCACCGGACGCTCGCCGATGAAGGCGGCGTATACCGCCAGCCGCTGCCGCATGCCGGAGGACATGGCGGCGATGCGAAGGCCCAGCAGCGGTTCGACACCCAGCCCTTCACGGACCGCTTGGGAGAGGCGGGGCTCGCCGCCGCGGGACAGGCCCAGCAGGTCGACAAGATCGCCGCCGGTCAGCAGGCCGGGCAAGTCCGCTTGTTCGGGCATGAAGCCGACGCGTCGGCCGCGCGCGCGACGATCCAGTTTCTCGCCCTCGATCAGGATCGCGCCCTCAGTGGGCTCGAGCCGTCCGGCGAGGGTGCGGAGCAGGGTGGTCTTGCCACTGCCGTTCACTCCGAGCACGCCGAACCAGCCGCCGGCCGGCGCCTCGAAGCTCAGGCG
>JAEZIH010000108.1 GCA_023416055.1 Pseudomonadota bacterium
TGCGGAAGGCGTCAGCGGCCGCCCAGCGGGCCTGCTGGCGGGGTTCGGCGGTCTTGGGCTCGTATCGGGCCACGTCTGTCTTTCAGGCGGCTCCTGAAGGGCGCAGCCTTGAGGAGGCGATGGTCAGGGGAGGGTTGTCAGCGGGCGTTCTGGAGGTTGAGCTGGCGCGCCTTGGTGAGGATCGCGTTCTCCAGATCGGTCTCGGTCTGGGCGGCGACGGCCGCGCCGACCCATTGGCCGGAGGCGTCGCGCACTTCCTTGGTCACCGTGACGTTCAGGGCGTCGGCGCGCAGACGGGTGTCGAGGATGAACACCGTCGCCTTGAAGCGCTCATTCGGGGTCTGCGGGTCGGTGTACCAGTCGTAGTTGACCACCCCGCCCCACGGGTCGGCGCTAGCCAGCGGCATGAAGCTGAGGGTGTCCAGGGTGGCGCGCCACAGGAAGGCGTTCACGCCGATGCCCGTCTGCGCCGTCGACGCAGGCTTGGAGCCGCCGCCAAGGCCCGGAATCCCGCCGCATCCGCCCAGCATCAGACCCGAGGCGATCAGGGCGATCGCTGCGCCGCGAACCAGCACCATCGAGACTCTCCATTCAAAGAAGCGTGCCGCGGACCCTTCCGCGCACGCGCCGGCCCCGCCAGGGGCGGTCAGCCGAAGCGACGCTCTATAACACGGTGAAAAGGGGCGATGACAAGGCGAAGTCGCATTGTCGCGGCGGCATCGCGGCGGTGCGGCGGCGGGATCGCGTCGGCCCGCGCGCGCCCGTGACGCTCGCGCCACAGGAGTCCTGCGGAGTCGAGCGGAACCATGGGTCAATGGCCACGTTTCGTTGACCGGGCTGATCAGCGGTGTCTAATCGCTGACAAGGACTGCGGCGGAGCTCCGTCGCGGCGTAAAGGGCAGGACATGCGCAGCAAGAGCGCCGTCATCGCTGGACTGGCCGGGGGGATCGCCCTCCTTGCCGCCGCCGACGCCGCTTCGGCCCAAGCGGCCAACGCCCGCAGCCGTGCTCCCGCCGTCACCCTGACCGAAGCCCAGGCCGCCGCCCGCTCGGCCGCCGCGCCCAGCCAGTCGCGGCTTCGCTTCACCGAGCGCGGTCGCTGGGGCCTGGACCTGAACCTCAGCCAGCCGGTCGGCCGCGACACCAATCTCGGCGACGTCGAGGCCGGCGCCTACTATCGCGTCAATCCGCGCCTGCGGGTCGGCGCCTCGGCCGGGCTGGCGGAGCCGGAGGCCGATCCGGCCCGTCCGTCGCAAACCGATCGTCGCGCCGCGCCGCGATTCCGGCTGGAATCTATCTTCCGCTTCTAGCCCGGGCCGAAGGCCTCGCGGATCGCTGACACCGCCGCGATGCCGCACGCCCCTGAGCCAACCAGCGACCGCGCGTTGCCGGCATCAATCCCCCCGAGGCCGTAGACTGGCAGTGCGGTGGCTTGAGCCAGTCGGCTGAACGTCTCCACGCCGAGAGGCGGCTTCGCCGCCGAAGCGCCGCCCGCCCGGAAGACCGGCGACAGCACGGCCGCATCCACGCCCTTCAGCTCCGCCAGGGCCGCCGCCGAATGGGCCGCCGCGGTGATCCGCCAGTCAGGTCGCGCCGCGGCGAGGATCGGCGCCTGAGACAGGGCTCGCTCTGGCAGGTGGACGCCGTCAGCCCCGATCGCCTCGGCCAGCTCGCCGTCCAGGCCGACCAGCAGCATGACGCCTCGGCGCTGGGTCGCCTCACGCAGGCGCGGGCCAGTTTCGCGCGCATCCGCGGCCCCGAAGGCGCGGAACACCACGCCAGATCCGGCGGGCAGCCGCTCCGCGGTTTCCCACGGTCGCGGCGTGCGGTCCGGGTCGGTGAAGAACAGCAGCGGCGGCAGGTCGGGGACGGGGCGGCCGGCGGCGCGGCTGACATCGGCCGCCTCCCGTGCGAGGAGGCTCGCGACCTCCCACAGTGTTTCTGCGCCGGAGCGGTTCATGCCTTCCTCTTCCACCCTCGCCGGGGACCCGTCCAGCGTCGCCGGCCGCATCGAAGCCGTTCGACGCCGGATCGTCGAAGCCTGTCGGGCCGCCGGTCGGCCCGGGGACGCCGTCACCCTCACCGCCGTCAGCAAGATGCAGCCCGACGCGGCCTTGGAGGCCGCACTTGCTGCGGGGCAGCGGGTGTTCGGCGAGAACAGGGTGCAGGAGGCGCAGGCGCACTGGGGCGCGCGGCGCGATCTTCCTGGGCTGGAGTTGCGGCTGATCGGGCCGCTGCAGACCAACAAGGCCTTGGATGCCGTGGAGCTGTTCGACGTCGTCGAGACCCTTGACCGGCCGAGGCTGGCCGATGCTCTCGCCGCGGCGGCGGAGAAGACCGGGCGGGCGCCGCGGGTGCTGGTGCAGGTCAACACCGGGGCCGAGCCGCAGAAGGCCGGGGTCCCGCCCGAGGACGCGGATGAGCTGATCGCCCTCGCCCGTGATCGCGGCCTGTCGGTCGAGGGCCTGATGTGCATCCCGCCGGTGGACGAGGCGGCCGGACCCCACTTCGCCCTGCTGCGAAGGATCGCCCGCCGCAACGGGCTGGATGTGCTGTCCATGGGGATGAGCGGCGACTTCGAAACCGCGATCCGTTTCGGGGCCACCCACGTCCGGGTCGGATCGGCGCTGTTCGGGGAACGAAACCGCCCCGCCGGGCCCTCTACTGACTGAAAACCGCTCCGCTTCCGGCCCGACCCTTGGCGGAACGGCCGACGCTCGCCATTCTTGTAGACATGCCCACGCCCAAGACGATCCTGATCATCGACGACGACGACGACCTGCGCGAGGCGCTGGCCGAGCAGCTGGCCCTTCACGAGGCCTTCCGTCCGGTGCAGGCGTCGACGGCGGCCGAGGGCGTGCGGCTGGGCCGCGAGACCCGCGCCGACCTGATCCTGCTCGACGTCGATCTGCCCGACATGGACGGGCGCGAGGCGTGCCGGCTGCTGCGCAAGGACGGGGTGTCGACGCCGATCATCATGCTGACCGGCCAGTCGTCGGACGCCGACACGGTGTTGGGGCTGGAGTCGGGGGCCAACGACTACGTCACCAAGCCTTTCCGTTTCGCCGTCCTGCTGGCCCGCATCCGCGCCCACCTGCGCAGCCACGAGCAGTCCGAGGACGCTGTCTTCCGCGTCGGTCCCTACGAATTCCGTCCGGCGGCCAAGATCCTGGTCGACGACAAGGGTCGCAAGATCCGGCTGACGGAGAAGGAAACCAACATCCTCAAGTACCTGTACCGCGCGGGGGCCAAGGCGGTGTCGCGCGAGGAGCTGCTGACCGAGGTGTGGGGCTACAACGCCGGCGTCACGACGCACACGCTCGAAACCCACATCTACCGCCTGCGCCAGAAGATCGAGCCCGAGCCGGGGCAGGCGCGGCTGCTGCTGACCGACGCCGGCGGCTACCGGCTGCAGCCCTAGGTCGGCCGCCACTCGCTGAGGGTGTCCCCGGTCGGGGTCTCGAAGGCCACCCGATCCAGCTGAACCGCGGCCACGCAGACCGGGCGCTGGTCCGAATGGGCTGCTCGGCAGTGAATGGCGCGCCCGTCGGGGAAGGCCACGATGCGGCCCTGCAGGCGTAGGCGGTAGCCGGCGTCGAGCGCAATCAGCGGCGCGTCCCCGGCCTGACGGATGGCGTGGGCGTAGGCGCGGCCGTTGCGGCGGCCGAGGCGCGACCCCCCGGTCTCAAACACGGCGGCGAGACCGACCGTCTGGGGCGAGGGGGCGGCCGGTCCGCTCGCCAGCGGGTCGGAGCGCAGGGACGGGCAGCCGTCGGCGGTCAACCACGGCCGAGCCACCCAGAAGCCCTCGACCGCCTCCCACCGGTCCTGGCCGGCGCCGGCGATGAGGGCAGAGCGCGACCAGTCGCCGGGGGTCAGGCTGAGGCGGACGCTCTCGCGGTCGGCTCCCCAGGACCAGCGGGCGAGGCCATCCCCGGCGCCGTCGGCGGGCGGGGCTTCGGCGCCCTCGCAGCCGAAGGCGAGGCGGACGTCGAAGGGGCGGCCGACCAGCGGGTCCTTGTCGGCCACGGC
>JAEZIH010000133.1 GCA_023416055.1 Pseudomonadota bacterium
CTTCGCAAAGCTCAAGCACTTCCGCCGCTTCGCCACCCGCTACGACAGGCTCGCCGTCCACTTCCTCGGCTTCATCCACCTCGCCGCAGCCATGATCTGGATGCGGTGAATGTCGATTCGTCCTAGCCCCTAGTCCCTCGCCTTAACGCCTCGTTTACCACGCAGGCGGCAGTTTCTGCCTAGCGGGCGTGTTCAGGTTTCCCGCGTGCAGGGGCGGAACGCGTGGGCGGCTTTACGGCGGCGTTGCAGAGATTCGGGATCGGTCGACTGACCGTGGTGCTGGGCGTCGCCGCCGGCGTCGCGGCGGTGCTGGTGGCCGTGATGCTGCGCATCGGCCAGGCCCCCGACGCCCTGCTGTACTCCAACCTCGACCTGCGCGAAGCCTCCGAGGTGACCTCCGCCCTCGACCAGGCGGGGATCAAGTACTCGGCCAAGGGCGACGGCTCGACCATCTTCGTCAGCCGCGACGAGGTCGGGCAGGCGCGCATGCTGGTCGCAGGCAAGGGCCTCGTGACCTCGGGCAGCGTCGGCTACGAGATCTTCGACAACCAGTCGGTACTGGGCCAGACCGAGTTTCAGCAGAACATGAATTCCAAGCGCGCCACCGAAGGCGAGCTGGCCCGCACCATCATGACCCTGCGCGGCATCACCTCGGCCCGGGTGATGATCGCCCTGCCGGAGCGCCAGCTGTTCCAGGCCCAGGCCGGCGAACCGACCGCGGCGGTGGTGGTCGGCGTCACCGGCGGCCAGCTGACCGGCGCCCAGGTCCAGGCCATCCGCAACCTCGTCGCCTCGTCTGTGCCCAACCTGAAGCCCGAGCGCGTCACCCTGACCGACACCTCCAACCGCACCCTGGCGGCGGGAACCGACGACGCCGGCTTCTCTGCCGCTTCGGCCGAGGAGGCTCGCGGCCAGACCGAGGCCCAGTTGCAGGCGCGCATCAAGGACATCGTCGAGGGCGTCGTCGGCGCCGGCGCAGCCCGGGTGGTGGTCACCGCCGAAATCGATCACAGCCGCTCCACCATCCAGGAGCAGCGCTTCGACCCGGACGGCCAGGTCGTCCGCTCGACCTCGACCAACGGCTCGGAAAGCGCCGACACCTCGGGGGTCAACGACGGCGGCGCCACGGCGACGAACAACATCCCGGGCGGCGCCGAAGGCGGCGTCACCCAGCTCGGCTCGCGCGAGAGCCAGAACACCGAGACCACCAACTACGAGATATCCAACACCACCACGACCACGGTGAAGGAAGCCGGCGAGGTCAAGAAGCTGGCCGTGTCGGTGGCGGTCGACGGCAAGTGGACGCCGGGCGCGAACGGCGGCGAGCCGACCTATCAGCCGCGCACCGAGGAGGAGATCGCCCAGATCCGGGCCCTGGTCGCCGCCGCCGTCGGCATCGACGAGGCCCGCGGCGACAAGCTGGAGGTGCAGAACGTCCGCTTCGCCCGCGAGACCGCGGCGATCGGCGGGGTCGAAGCCGGATCCTCGCTGTTCAACTTCACCAAGAACGACCTGATGCGCGGCGTCGAGCTGCTGGTGCTGCTGCTCACCGGGGTGCTGCTGATCTTCTTCGTCCTGCGGCCGCTGCTGAAGACCGCGGCGGGCGGCGGAGCCCAGCCGGCCCTCGCTGCGCCCGGCGCGGTCACGGCCACGCCGTTGCAGACGACCCTCATGGCCGCCGGCGCGCCGATAGCCCAGCTGACCGGTCCGGGCGGCGCCTCGGAGATGGAGCAGCGGCTCGACATCGCCCGCATCGAGGGGCAGGTGAAGGCGTCGTCCGTCAAGAAGGTCGCCGACTTCGTCGAGAAACATCCTGAGGAATCGACAGCGATCCTGCGCAGCTGGGTGCACGAAGGCTGATGGCGGCCCGGCTCGTCACCAAGAAACCGGCCGTCGAGGACGTCAGGAAGCTGACCGGGCCCGAAAAGGCCGCGGTCATCCTGCTGTCGCTGGGCGAGGAGCACACCCGCCTGTGGCAGGGCCTCGACGAGGACGAGATCAAGGAGGTCTCCCAGGCCATGGCCGGTCTGGGCACGGTCAGCGCCCAGGTGGTCGAGGAGCTGATGGTCGAGTTCGTCTCGGGCATGAGCGGCTCGGGCGCGGTCATGGGCAGCTACGAGCAGACCCAGCGGTTGCTGGCCTCCTTCATGCCCAGCGACCGGGTCGAGGCGCTGATGGAGGAGATCCGCGGTCCGGCCGGGCGCACGATGTGGGACAAGCTCGGCAACGTGAACGAGGCCGTGCTCGCCAACTATTTGAAGAACGAATACCCGCAGACCGTCGCGGTGGTGCTGTCGAAGATCAGGCCGGACCACGCCGCCCGGGTGCTGACCGCCCTGCCGGAGGACTTCGCCCTCGAGTGCGTGCAGCGCATGCTGCGCATGGAGCCGGTACAGCGCGACATCCTCGACAAGATCGAACAGACGCTGCGGACCGAGTTCATGTCCAACCTGGCCCGCACCTCGAAGCGCGACAGCCACGAACTGATGGCCGACATCTTCAACAGCTTCGACCGCCAGACCGAGGCCCGCTTCATCGGCGCCCTAGAGGAGCGCAACCGCGAGGCGGCCGAGCGCATCCGCGCCCTGATGTTCGTCTTCGAGGACCTGTCCAAGCTGGATCCGGGCGGCATCCAGACCCTGCTTCGCGCGGTCGAGAAGGACCAGCTGGCCCTGGCCATGAAGGGCGCGTCGGAGTCCCTGCGCGAACTGTTCTTCTCCAACATGTCCGAGCGCGCCTCCAAGATCATGCGCGAGGACATGGAGTCGATGGGGCCGGTGCGCCTCAAGGACGTCGACCAGGCGCAGATGGCCATGGTCCAGGTCGCCAAGGACCTCGCCGCCAAGGGCGAGATCATGCTGGTCGGCCAGGGCGCAGACGACGAACTGATCTACTGACATGACCGTCCGTCCCGCCTCCGTCCCGTTCGCCTTCGACACCGAGTTCGACGCCTCGGGCGTCGTGGTGCAGCCTTCGGCGTGGCAGCCCCCGCGGCGCGCCTATTCTCCCGCCGAGGTCGCCGTCCTCGTCGCCGAGG
>JAEZIH010000252.1 GCA_023416055.1 Pseudomonadota bacterium
GCGAACGGGACCGGCGGGGCCGGCGCGGCGCCGCGCGGGCCGCCATCGGCCGCTTCGAGGAGGCCCAGGGCGATTTCGCTTCGGCGGCCGTCGCCGGCGCCCCGGCCTCGGCGGTCTGGCGCGGCTACATGGCCTCGGCCCGCGGGGACCACGTCGCGGCGCGGCAGGACTTCGCCGCCGGGGCGCGGGCCGTCGATCTGTTCCCCCAGGCGTGGCGGGCCCGCTTTGGCGCGGCCCATGCCCTGTCGGCGCTGGAGACCGGCGACCTCGAAGCCGCCCGCACATTGCTGGCCTACGCCTTCAGCCAGGAGGCGCCGGCCGCGGACCAGCTGACCGCCCGCTTGGTCCAGGCGCGGCTGTTCGAGCTGGAGGGCAGGTCCGACCGCGCCCTGTCGCTGTATACGGTGATCGGCCGGGCGCCGATGGACGCGGTGGCGGTGCCGGCGAAGCTGGGGGCGGTGCGCCTGTCGCTTGCGAAGGGGTCGATGACGCCTACGGCGGCCGCCGCGGCGCTGGAGAGCCTGCGCTGGCGCTGGCGCGGGGACGGGATCGAACTGGCGGTGATCCGTCAGCTGGGCCAGCTGTACCTGTCGCAGGGGCTCTATCGCGAGGCCCTGACGGCCCTGAAGGGCGCCGGGCCCGGCCTCAATCGCCTCGAAGGGGCGGCCGACATACAGGCAGATCTCGCCGCCGCCTTCCGCAAGCTGTTCCTCGAGGGCGGCGCGGACGGGCTGCAGCCGGTGCAGGCGCTGGGCCTGTTCTACGACTTCCGCGAGCTGACGCCGATCGGCGCGGACGGGGACGAGATGGTGCGACGGCTGGCCCGTCGGCTGGTCGATGTCGACCTGCTGGACCAGGCCGCCGAGCTGCTCAAATACCAGGTCGACAACCGCCTCGACGGGGTGGCCAAGGCCCAGGTCGCCACCGACCTGGCGACGGTCTATCTGATGGATCGCCAGCCGGAGGCCGCGCTGCAGGCGATCTGGGGCTCGCGCACCACCCTGCTGCCTTCGGCGCTCAACGCCGAGCGCCGGGCGCTCGAGGCCCGCGCCCTGGCTGCCCTTGGGCGCTACGACCACGCGCTGGAGGTCCTGGGCGCCGACGCCGGGCCCGAAGCGCGCGACGTCCGCGCCGAGGTTTTGTGGAAGCAGGAGAAGTGGGGCGAGGCGGCGGCTATCTACGAGGCTCGCCTCGGCGACCGCTTCAAGGATCCCTCCGCCCTCAGCGCCGACGAAGAGGCGAGACTGATCCGCGCCGGGGTCGGCTATTCGCTGGCGGGGGAGACGGGCGCCCTGGCGCGGCTGTCACGCAATTACCGGCCCTTCATCGCGGGGGCCCGCTCGAAGGGCGCGCTCGCCGTGGCGCTGGACGCGGGGCAGGGCGGAGGGCCCTCGGCCGCGGACTTCGCCGCCCTGGCGGCTTCGGCCGACACCTTCGCCGGCTGGGTCTCGGCGATGAAGGCGGACCTCAGACTCAAAACGGGCGGAGACCGACCCGCGGCCCCCGCCCGTGCTCAAGCAGCGGCGGCGCCTGCGAGGCCCGCCGCCTGAACCCTTGGGTTCTTACTTGTTGACCGCGTCCTTGAGCGGCTTCGACACGCGGAAGCGCACGGCCTTCGAGGCGGCGATCTTGATGGTCGCGCCGGTCGCCGGGTTACGGCCTTCACGCGCCGCGCGGGCGGCGGTGTCGAACACGCCGAGGTTCGAGATGCGCACGTCGCCGCCCGACTTCAGGGACTTGTGGATGTTCTCGACGATCGCGGTCAGAACCTTGCCGGCGTCGGCTTGCGAGACACCCGCGTCCTTGGCGACGGCGGCGATGAGTTCGGCTTGAGTGGTCATTGTGGGTCGTTTCCCGATTGAAGCTCGCCCCCCAAATCAAGGGCGATGACGGGCGGATTGACGCCGCTTTTTCCGCCCTTGGCAAGCGACTTTGCCGGGCAAACGCCCGCAGGGTGGGGATTTATCCGCTACCGGACGCACGCTGGAAGCTCTCGACCAGGCTGCCGGCGACCAGTCTCCAGCCGTCCACCAGGACGAAGAAGATCAGCTTGAACGGGAGTGAAATCACCACCGGAGGAAGCATCATCATGCCCATCGACATGAGCACGCTCGCGACCACCAGATCGATCACAAGGAACGGAACGAAAAGGAGAAAACCGATTTCGAAGGCGCGCTTCAGCTCGCTGATCATGAAGGCCGGGGTGACCACCCTCAGGGGCAGGTCGATGGCGGCCGTTCCGGCCTCCACGCCGGACAGCCGGGCGAACAGGGCGAGGTCCGCCTGACCCACCTGGCCGAGCATGAAAGTCTTCACAGGTTCGGAGGCCGCATCGAAGGCCTGGGGCAGCTCCATCTGCTGGTCGAGCAGGGGCCGGATGCCCGAATCATAGGCGTCCTGCCAGGTCGGAGCCATGACGATGGCGCTCAGGAACAGGGCGAGGGAGACCAGCACGGCGTTGGGCGGCGCCTGCTGCATGCCCAGGGCGGTGCGCAGCAGGGAAAGCACCACCACGATGCGCACGAAGCTGGTGGTCATGATCACGATTGACGGGGCCAGGGACAGCACCGTCATCAGTCCGACCAGCTGGACCACGCGTTCGGTCAGTCCGGCCCCGGTGCCCAGGTCGATGTTGATGGCCGAACCCGACTGGGCGACCTCCTGGGCCAGGGCGCCCAGCGGCCACATCAGGCACAGGGCCGTGGTGATGGCCGACAGCAGGGCCGCGCGCTTCAGTTCGGCGCGCGAGGGCATGGCGAGTATCTTCGGCCGGGCGCTCACTTCTCGCCCCGCGGCTCGATCAGCTCGCGGCCCTCGCCGAGCAGCAGCAGCCGCTCCTCCTCGTCTACGCGAACCAGCACCAGCCGGCGGGCGGGATCCAGCACCAGGGTCTCGACCACCTGCATGCGGCGCTCCCCGCGCTCGGCGCTGAGTCGCGCCATCAGCTGGGGGGCGTAACGACGCGCCGCCCAGGCGGCCAGGCCGATGATGCCGAGGGTGAAGGCCAGGGCGAACAGCGCCCGCAGCAGATCGAGGAAATTCATGCGACAGCCGCCCCGCCGGCGAAGCATGTCCGGCGTCCCAGCCTTCGTCCAACATGGTTAACGAGGCGTTGAGATAACCTCCCATTAACCATGCAGGCGGCAGTTTCTGCCCATCGAAGCGTGGGCGATTCACGCGCGCGGCACAGGGGAGGAGACGCCCGTGGCCATCACCGACCTGCCCCTGTTCGGCCAGATCAAGGGTCGTCTGACCTGGCTGGACCAGCGTCAGCGCGTCATCGCCGAGAACGTCGCCAACGCCGACACTCCCGGCTACGTCGCCCGGGACCTGAGCCAGCCGGCCGACTTCGCCGCCGCCCTGCGCATCGGCCGGGTGCAGATGACCCGGACCAGCGCCATGCACATCGCTCCCGCCGGGTCGGCTGCCCGCTTCGAGGTCAACCGCTCGCCGGACTCCGAGACCACGCTCGATGGAAACTCCATCGTGGTCGAGGAGCAGATGCTGAAGATGGCCGAGAGCCGCATGGCCTACGACGCCGCCATCGGCCTCTATCAGAAGTCGATGCAGATGCTGCGTATGGCGGCCAAGCCGCCGGGCCGCTGAGGGAATAGCCGATGACCGATCCCGTCCCGCCCCGCAACAACGCCATGGCTGTGGCCGCCAGCGCCCTGAAGGCCCAGCAGTCGCGCATGCGGGTGATCGCCGAGAACATCGCCAACGCCCAGTCGACCGCCACGGTCGCGGGCGGCGAGCCCTATCGCCGGCAGATCCCCGTGTTCCGGGCCCGCGAGATCGACGGCGCCACCGGAGTCACCCTTGCCGAAGTTCGTCCCGACATGGGCGACTTCCGCAGGGAGTACGATCCGTCCCACCCGGCGGCCAACGCCGAGGGCTATGTCCTGCGTCCCAACGTCGACACCCTGATCGAGGCCATGGACATGCGCGAGGCCCAGCGCGCCTACGAGGCCAATCTGAACGTCATCGAGACGGCGCGGTCGATGGAGACCCGCACCCTCGACATCCTGAAGAAGTAGAGGCTGAACCATGAACCCCTTGATGGCGGCCAAGGCCTATGCGGCGGTCCAGGGCGGGGCGATGCCCACGGCGCCCGCAGCCCCGGCGGCCGGGTCCGGCTTCGCAGAGCTGCTCAGCAACGTCATGGGCGACGTGACCCAGACCTCGCGCGCCGCCGAGACCCAGATGACCGCCATGGTCCAGGGGCAGGGCAGCCTGATCGACGTGGTCACCGCCATCTCCTCCGCCGAAGCCTCTCTGGAAACAGTGATGGCCGTCCGCGACCAGGTCATCTCGGCCTATCAGGAGATCATGCGGATGCCGATCTGACGGCGCCGCTTCCACCTTACCGAGAATTCATCCGACGGATCGCATCCGTTGCGGACCCGGCGGGCCTCTGAGCGGGCAGAACCGTTTCGGAGCCTCCATGACCCGTCTGCCCCTCGCCGCCTGCGCCGCCGCCCTGCTGGCCGGCCTCGTTCCCGCCGCCGCCGCCGCCCAGCCGGGGCCCCAGCCCGTCACCCTCGTCCGGGCCGGGAACCTGTTCGACTCCGAGGCCGGTCGCATGGTCGGGCCGCGGGACATTCTGATCCGCGGCCGGCGGGTGGTGGAGGTCGGCCAGGGCTTCGCCGCTCCCGAAGGCGCCTCCGTGCTGGACCTGTCACGCTGCTCGGTCATCCCCGGCCTGATCGACGGCCACAGCCACCTGCTGCTCGAGGAGGGCTTCGGCGAGAACCTGTCGGTGGTGGCGGCGCGCGACCAGTCCATCGACGGCGACGTGGTGCGGACCCTCACCGCGGCCCGCCGCGCCCGCGAGTATCTGCAGGCCGGCTTCACCTCGGTGCGCGACCTCGGCAATTCGGGCCGCTTCCTGGACCTGATGCTGGAGCAGGGCGTCCGCGCCGACTCCGTGCCGGGTCCGCGCATCTACGGCTCCGGGCCCGGCCTGGCCCCCGCGGGCGGCCAGCTGATGCCGCAGCCGCACGACCCCCACGGCCTCGTCGCGGCCGAATACCGCATCGTCAACGGCGTCGACGACGCCCGCGCCGCCGTTCGCGAGGCCATCGCCCGCGGCACCGAGGTGATCAAGATCTTCGCCGAGGCCACGCCCCAGCGCACGCGCCTGTCGCCCGAGGAGATGGCGGCCATCGTCGCTGAGGCCCGCCGCCACCGCATCCCCGTCGCCGCCCACGCCACCCGGGACGAGGCCGTGCGCGAGGCGGTGGAGGCCGGCGTCACCTCGATCGAGCACGCCTACCAGATCTCCGACGAGACCCTGCGGCTTATGGCGCAGAAGGGGGTCTGGCTGGTCCCGACCGACGTCTCGCTGGAGCGGGCGCTGGAGCTGACCGCCCACTGGCCTCGCCGCCCCAGCCGCGAGGAGGTCGAGGCGCATCTGGAGACCAATCGCGACCGCATCCGCCGCGCCCGCGCGCTGGGCGTGCGCATCGCGATGGGTTCGGACGCCTACGGTCCCTATGGGCACGGCCGCGGCGCCGCCGCCCTGCGCACCCTCGACGCCTATGTCGACACGGGGCTCACGCCAGCCGAGGCGCTACGGTCGGCGACGTGGGAGGCGGGGCGAATGCTCGGCGATGATGGTCTGGGCGCGCTACGTGCCGAGGCATGGGCCGATCTGGTCGCGGTCGGAGAAGACCCGACGCAGGGCCTGGCGACGCTACGGGAACCGCGCCTGGTCATGAAGGCCGGCCGGGTCGAGGCGGGTTCGGCGGGCGGCTGCTCCGGCTGACGCAAGGCCGTGCCGGAGATTCGGGGAATTATAGTCCGATAGCCGGAAGACGTTCCCGCGAATTCAGCGCCTTCGCTGTTTCCCGATCCGATCTGCCCGCCTGAGGGCGGACCGCGCGCATAGTGGCTGGGCGACGTCCGGCGCCGCACGGTCTTTGACAACCGAACCTCCCGCCGCTCCGCCAAGGAGCCGCGCTTCCGCACGAAGAAGCCGGTCCCCATGTCGACTCTGTCGACTCGGTTTTTTTGTCGACCTCCGGATCAGCGCCGGTCGCTCTCGGCCGATGTCGACTCTGTCGACTCGATTTCCGGCCCGCCTCCCGACCTATCCCTCCAGCGACACCACCGGCTGCGTGACCGTCGCGGGCCGCCGCGAGCGGCCCTTCAGCCACGATCGGATGCGGTCCTGGATCGGCTTGTCGACCGTGAAGTGGAACAGCCAGGCGAAGACGAAGGCCGCCACGACGCCGCCGACCCACAGGGCCCACTGCACGCTCGTAGGCAAGGCGAAGCGGGCGATGGCGACATTGGCCGCGCCGAACCAGGCGATGCGCACCACCTCGTTGGTGATGAACATCGAGAAGCTGACCTGCGCCGCCTTCTCCACCCACTTCGACGGCCGCGGCGTCGGCGTGGCGCCGGCCGCCAGGATAATCACCGAGATGCAGGCCAGCGAGATGAGGGCGTGCTTGTCGAAATACTGGACGAAGGCCAGCAGCAGGGCCGCGCCGACCCCCGCCCAGCCGGCCAGCCGGGGGCTGATCCAGACTTTCTGGGCGAACCAGGCCAGCGCCATGCCGAGGGCGAACAGGGGCAGGGCGCGGATGAAGCCGTAGCCCATGGGCATCTGGTAGACGGGGTAGCCGAGCAGGCTCCAGCACAGCTGGTTGGCCAGCAGATAGCCGCCGACGCCCAGCGCCAGCACGCTCCACGGGCCCAGCCGCGACACGCCCCTGAGCAGCCACGGGAAGGCCAGGTAGCAGCCGATCAGGGCCGAGATCGACCAGCTGGGGGCGTTCCAGCCGAGTCCGCCCGGCACGCCGAAGGCCTGCGTCAGCGTCAGCTGAGCCGGCAGCTGGTCCCAGCGGAACCACTCCGGCGCCCGCGGTGCGAAGCCGAACAGTCCGCCGACCACGACGAGGAACACCAGACCGGCGCCCATGATCAGGTGGGCCGGCAACACCCTGAGATAGCGTTTGAGGAAGAAGTCCACGGGCGACATCCGACCCGCCGCCACGGAGGCTCCGTAGACCCGCATCAGCACGTAGCCGCTGTCGATCAGGAAGAAGTTGGTGAGCAGGAAGCCGCCCCGCTCGAACACGGGGTGGAGGCCTTCGGCCAGCGCGGCGGGGCCCGCGCCCTGGAAGTGATGCAGGATGATCAGCCCGGCCACGATGAAACGCAGCGCGTCCAGCCAGCCCCCCCGAACAATGGGAACTGTCTCATTCCGGGTCGAAATCGCGGTCCAGGCCATGGGAAACGCCTCCTCTGAGGCGAATTCCGCAAGGACCGGGCCGTCAGCCGGTTGAAACCGCCGCCTTCGCCGGAGCGGGCTCGCGCGCCAGCACATGGCGGATCCGCGCGGCCAGCTCCGCTCGCTCGTAGGGCTTCTCGATCAGGGTGAACTCGTGGGCGTGGCCCTGGGCGGTTTCGCCGAGATAGCCAGACGTAAGCAGCACCTTCAGCCCGGGCCGCATGGCCTGGGCGCGTCGCGCCAGTTCGATGCCGTTCAGTCCGCCGGGCATGACCACGTCCGAGAACAGCAGGTCGTAGTCATGATCGCCTTGCAGACGATGCAGGGCTCCGGCCGCGTCGGCCGCCACCTCGCAGCGGTAGCCCAGGCCGTTCAGCATATCGAGACAGACGCTCAGCACGGCCGGATCGTCCTCGACGATCAGGACCCGCTCCGATCCCGTCTCGGCCTCGCCCGCCGGGACAGGGGCCGCAGGTTGGGCGGGCGCCTCGCTGGTCAGGGGCAGGGTGAGGGTGAAGGTCGCCCCCTCGCCGGGCTGGCTCTCGACCGCGACCTCGCCGCCAGACTGGGCCACGAAACCGTAGACCTGCGACAGGCCAAGGCCGGAGCCGCGTCCGATGTCCTTGGTCGTATAGAAGGGCTCGAACACGCGCGCGGCGACCTCGGGGGTCATGCCAGATCCTGTGTCCGACACCTCGATCTCGCCGCAGTCGCCGGCCTCACCTGTGGTCCGGCGGGCGCGGATGGTCAGCTGTCCCTCATTGTCCATGGCGTCGCGGGCGTTGACCGCCAGGTTCAGCAGCGCCGTCTCGAGATGGGTCGGATCGACCATCGCGTGCAGCGGCTCTGACGGCAGCTCCAGCCGAATGGCCACGGCCTCGCCGACGGCCTGCTTCATGAGCGGCAGGAAGTTGCGGATCAGGCCGTTCAGGTCGACGACCGAGGGGTTCAGCTGCTGGCGGCGTGAGAAGGCGAGAAGCTGGCGCGTTAGCGTCTGGCCCTTGTCGGCCGCCGCGCGGATGGCGGTCAGGTGCTTGACCAGTTTGGGCTGTTCCTCGATCCGCCGCAGCAGGATGTCGGCGTTCCCCAGCACCACGGTCAGCAGGTTGTTGAAGTCGT
This sequence comes from Pseudomonadota bacterium, assembly GCA_023416055.1. Classification (GTDB taxonomy): domain Bacteria; phylum Pseudomonadota; class Alphaproteobacteria; order Caulobacterales; family Caulobacteraceae; genus Brevundimonas. The sequence continues at coordinate 8,360 of JAEZIH010000252.1, forward strand.
GGGCCACGCCGCCGGTCAGCTGGCCGACCGCCTCCATCTTGCGGGCCTGGGTCAGCTGCTCCTCGAGGTGACGGCGCTCGGTGACGTCCAGCAGCGTGCCCAGGATCTGGGCCTCGCCGTCTTCATCGACGGTCC
>JAEZIH010000028.1 GCA_023416055.1 Pseudomonadota bacterium
TCCATGACGAGGCGGCCGTAGGCGCCGGGATCGCGGGCCTCGAAGCCGATGACGGCGACGCCGTCGGCGGCGGCGAAGACGGGCTCGATGTCGGCGGCGGTCAGCAGGGGCACGTCGCCGTAGGTGATGACCACCTGACCGCGGAAGTCCGCCAGGGCGTTCTCGGCGGCGCGGACGGCGTGGCCGGTGCCCAGCGGCGGGTCCTGGATGGCGATGCAGTCCTCGCCCAGCCGCCTGGCCACATGGGCGCGGACCTCGGGGGAATGGGCCCCGACCACGACCACGACGCGCTCGCAGCCCAGCGCCTCGGCGGCGTCGATGGCGTGGTCCAGCATGGCGCGGCCGCCGACCGGGTGCAGCACCTTGGGCAGCGGCGACTTCATGCGCGTGCCCTGACCGGCGGCGAGGATGATGGCGGCGCGGGGAGTGCTGGTCATGAATCGGTCCGGCGGTTAGGCGTCGGAGCGGTCTAGCCCATCGGGGCGGCCGACGGGAGATGCGGATGACGCGCGACCTTGAGGGCTGGACGATCGCCTTCGACCTTGACGGGACGCTGGTGGAGACGGCGCCGGACCTGATCGGGACGCTGAACCGGATGCTGGCGGCGCGGGACATTCCGGTCATGCCGGTCGAGGCGGCGCAGCATCTGGTCGGGCACGGGGCCATGGCGCTGCTGAGGCACGGCTTCCAGGAGGCGGGCGCGGCGTGGGACGAGGCGGAGGCGCCGGCCCTGCTGGCGGAATTCCTCGACGACTACCTGGCCAACATCGCCGTGCTGAGCCGGCCCTATGACGGGGTGGTGGAGACGCTGGAGCGGCTGGCGGGGCGCGGCGCGATCCTGTGCGTGGCGACCAACAAGCGGACGGACCTGTCGGTGGCCCTGATCGCGGCGCTGGGGCTGGAGCGGCATTTCGCGGTCATCTGCGGGCCGGACCGGGTTTCGGCGCGCAAGCCGGACGGCGCCCATGTGCGCGAGGCGGTGGCGCTGGCGGGCGGCGATCCGGCCCGGGCCATCATGGTCGGCGACGGGGCGCCGGACGTTCAGGCGGCGAAGGACGCGGGCGTCCCCTGCGTGGTGGTCAGCTTCGGCTATACGCCCATTTCTCCGGCGGAGCTGGGCGGGGACGCGCTGATCGATCGCTTCGCCGAGCTGGAAGCGGCGATCGACAGCCTGGTCGTCGGTCAGGCCTCGCGGCGGGCGTCGAACGCCTGACGGGCCCTGTCGATGCGGTCGAGGTTGGCCTCGGCCCAGGTCCAGACGCCGCAGAAGGCCTCCGACAGGCTGTGGCCGAGGTCGGTCAGCCGGTACTCGACCCGCGGCGGGATGACCGGATGGACGGTGCGGACCACGAGGCCGTCACGCTCCATGGCGCGCAGGGTCTGGGTCAGCATCTTCTGGCTGATGCCGCCGGCCAGCTGGCAGATGCGGGTGAAGCGCAGCTCGCCGTGCTCCTCCAGCACCTCGAGCACGATCATGGTCCATTTGTCGGCGACGCGGCCGATGACCTCGTTGACGAGCGCCTCGACGCGGGGGTCGAGCGGGGCGTCGTGCAGATTTTTTTCGGCCTGAAGGCCCGCGTCCGCCATTTCTCTCCTCCGGGTAACTACAGCACGTTTGAGTGCCTACTTTCTGATGGAGAGTGTCAGCTATAGATGATCGCCCGTCGGAAATCCAATCGACGGAGAAGACCTATGGACACCCGCAACGACACCATCCTGATCACCGGCGGCGGCTCGGGCATCGGCCGCGCCATGGCCGAGGCCCTGCATGGGCGCGGGGCGAAGGTGATCATCGCCGGCCGCCGCCGCGAGGCGCTGGAGGCCGTCGCCGAAGCCAACCCCGGCATGGCCTTCGAGACCTTGGACGTGGCCGACCCCGCCGAGGTGAAGGCCTTCGCCGCGCGGATCGTAGCCGCCCATCCCGACCTCAACGTGCTGATCAACAATGCGGGGATCATGGTGGTCGAGGACCAGATCGACCTGGCGATCGCCGAGGAAACCGTCGCCATCAACCTGCTGGGGCCGATCCGGCTGACCGCCGCAATGCTGCCGCACCTGAAATCGAAGCCGCGGGCCAGTGTGGTGACGGTGTCGTCGGGCCTGGCCTTCGTGCCGCTGGCGGCGACGCCGACCTATTCGGCGACCAAGGCGGCGATCCATTCGTGGAGCCAGTCGCTGCGCCACCAGCTGCGGAACACCTCCGTCGAGGTCATCGAATGGGCCCCGCCGGCGGTGGCCACGGACCTGATGCCGGGGCATGCGGAGAACCCCAACTCCATGCCGCTGGCCGACTTCACCGCCGAGAGCCTCGCCCTGTTCGAGGCCGGGCATGAGGAGGTGCTGGTCGAGCGGGTGAAGTTCCTCAGCGGGGCGGCGGCGCGCGGCGACTACGAGGCGGTCTTCGCGACGCTGAACGGACCACGATGAGCCGCCCGGTCCCGAATCGCAGCCGGCTCGGTTGCGGTTCGGGACAGGAACCAACATCTGAGGCGGCCTTTCCCCTTCCGGCCGCCCCATGCTTCGACGCTTCTTCGCCATTCCCCTCTGGCAGCGCACCGCCGCCGGCTTCGCCCTGGGCATCCTCGCCGGGCTGATCCTGCGCGAGCAGGCGGCGGTGTGGCTGCAGCCGATCGGCGACGTCTATCTGAACCTGATCCGCATGGTGGTGGCGCCGCTGGTGCTGTTCACCATCGCCAGCTCCATCGCCAAGCTCGGCGAGGGCGTTGGCGCGGTGCGGCTGGGGGTGCGGACGCTGGCGTGGTTCGCGCTCACCTCCCTGCTGGCGGTGCTGGTCGGCTTCGCCTTCGGCCACATCGTCAATCCGGGCCTGGGGCTGGAGAACCTGCCGCTGGGCGAAGTGCGGGAGCGGGAAATCCCGACGCCGCTGGAGGTGCTGATCGGCATCGTGCCGACCAATCCCTTCGCCGCCCTGGCCGAAGGGCGGGTGCTGCAGATCCTGTTCTTCTCGGCGCTCGTCGGCGGGGCGCTGGTGGCGCTGGGCGACCGGGCGCAGGGCGTGCGCCGGCTGGTCGACGAAGGGGCGGCGGTGATCTTCCGCATCACCCGCTGGGTGATCCAACTGACGCCCATCGGCGTGTTCGGCCTGATCGGCGCGGTGGTCGGCGGCTACGGCTGGGAGGCGCTGCTGCCGCTGGGCAAGTTCATCTTCGCCATCTACGCCGCCTGCCTGTTCCACATCTTCGTGGTCTATTCGGGCCTGCTGAAGCTGCACCGGCTGAAGGTGCGCAGCTTCTTCCGCGGAGCCTTCGCGGCCATGCAGACGGCCTTCGCAACCTCTTCCTCGCTGGGCACCCTGCCCGTCACCCTGCGCCAGACGGTGGAGCGGCTGGGCGTGCCGCAGGCCTACGCCGCCTTCGCAGTGCCGCTGGGCGCCAACGTCAAGATGGACGGCTGCGGGGCCATCTATCCGTCGATCGCGGCCATCTTCATCGCCCAGTATTTCGGCATCGAGCTGAGCCTGACCCAGTATGTGCTGATCGGCCTGACGGCGGTGCTGGGCTCGCTGGGCACGGCGGGGGTGCCGGGCACGTCCATCGTCATGCTGACCCTGACCCTGTCGACGGCGGGCCTGCCGCTGGAGGGCATCGGCTACATCATCGCCATCGACCGCATCATCGACATGATGCGCACGGCCACCAACGTCACCGGCCAGATGCTGGTCCCCGTTCTGGTGGCCAGGGAGGAGAAGATCCTCGACGAGGGGATCTACGACGGCCACGTGGCCTGGCTGCCGGGAGACCCCGACGCCGAGACGCCGGACGCGGTGAGGGCCGCCGGAATCTGACGCTTGCCAGCGCGGGACGGGCAAGCTATGTCCGCGCCTCCCCGATGGCATGGATGCGTAGCTCAGCGGGAGAGCACCTCGTTCACACCGAGGGGGTCACAGGTTCAATCCCTGTCGCATCCACCACCTTCCCTTACGAGAATCGCCGAAGATCAGGACCTGAACAGGCCCAGGATCCACTGCGGCTCGGCGTTGGCTATCGACAGCGTCTGCGTCGCCAGCTGCTGCCGTATCTGCGCCGCCTGGAGACGAGCGGACTCGCGCGCCACGTCGGCGTCGACGAGTGATCCGACGCCGCTTTCAAGAGTGTCCTTCAGGCGGGTGACATGGCGCAGCGAGGTCTCGATCAGGGTCTGCTGCGAGCCGTAGTAGGCGGCCGCGGAGATCGCCCGCCGGGTCGCGGATTCGATGCGCGCCAGCAGGTCGGCCGGATCGTTCCAGTCGACCGCCGCGAGGCGCAGGCCGGCGCTGGTCATGTTCCGGCTGGAGATTAACATGGGTTCGCCGTCGGACGACCGTGTGAAGCCGATGTCGGGAAAGACCTCGCCGGATTCCGCGATGACCGAGGCGGTGAGGCCGGAGGCCGCCGGCAGGGGCGCGCCGAGGTCCTGCAGCACCAGACCGCCGACAGTCCAGGCCCCGATCTTGCCGGGCTCACCCGGATTGAAGCGGAACTCCAGATCCTGGCCGTTGGCCGGGTCGTAGTCGAAGCTGAGAAAGACGTCGCCGGCCGACGGCGTTCCGGCCGGCGCGGTGCCGCCGCCGGGCGCGTACCCATGGCCGCTGGCGGCCACGCGCACGCCGTTTTGCCAGATCTCGACCGTGTCTGCGTCCTGATAGGCGTCGACCCAGAGGCCGACCCGGCCGCTGCGCGTCCCTGCGTCGATCACATAGGCGCGCGAAGCGCTGCCCGTCGCCTCGGTTTCCGGCGTCAGCAAATCGGGATCGAGCCCGATGGATTCGAAGGTCTCGCGCGAGGTGAAGGTCGAGACGGACTGGGTCGTCGTCGTGGTGAAGCCAGTCGTGCTGGGCGGAGACCCTGCGGCGTAGAGCTCAAGCCCGCCGATCACCCAGCCGGCGCCGGCATGGGGGGCGCCCTCATTGAAGCGGAATTCGAGAGCCTGACCGTTGTCCGGATCGTAGTCGAAGCTGAGCACCTGCTGGCCGCTGACAGGCGCCCCGGCGCCGACGGCGGCCCCGCTGGCTGCGACGGGCTGGCCGGTAGCCGCGACGCGCACGCCATTCTGCCAGATCTCGACCACGTCAGGAGTTTCGAAGGCGTCGATGACGAGATCGACCCGGCCGGCATGGATACCTCCGTCGGCGGAGATCACCGCGACCCCGTTCTGCGCCGGCGACGGGCCCGATGTTTCGGGTTGCAGCTCCACGGAGGGCGGGGCGGCCCACTGCGACCGTGACACGACCGCCACCGAATGCGCTGTCGGCGGGGCCATGGGGCCAGATCCCGGACCGCTCTCGTGGTTGTATTCGAACGCCCAGGCCCCGCCGCCGATGGCACGGATTTCGTAGTTCCGGCCGACAGCTGGGTTGTAATCGAAGCTCAGCATGACCTGTCCGCTCACGGGATCGCCCGCAGAGACGGCGGCGCCGCCTGCGACATAGGCCTGGCCGGACGCAGCCACACGCTGGCCGCCCTGCCAGATTTCGAAGGCGTTCGCGGTGGCGAAGGCGTCGAGCCAGACGTCGACGCGCCCCGGGTCGCCCCAGGCGGGCCAGATATCCGGGTTCGAATGCTGCACCACGACCGCGCTCGGGCCGCTGTAGACCTGACGGCCGGTGGCGGCGGTGGAGCCAGACGCCATCTGGCTGCGTCCCACGAGCGCCGCAAAAGAGTCCGGCGTCAGCGACGACCGCGGAATGGCGTAGCTGGTCCGGGTCACCAGCGATCGCGACACGGTAGTGTTCGCCCCGGACGCCATCGGGGTGAGAAAGGACAGCGGCGTGTGGGGCGACGACGGCAGTGAATAGCGGGCGGTGCTTGCGACCGCCCCCTCGACCCCGACGCCATGGAGAAAGTTGAGGCCGTCGAAGCTCGCCGACCGGGCCTGGTCGTCGATCTGGCGGATGCGCGCCTCGAGGTCGGCTTTGAGGGCGCTCCGGCTGGCGGCGCTGAGCGACGGGTCGGCATAGGCCAGCGCCAGTTCGCGCATCTCGATCAGCAGGTCGTTTATCCCGCCGAGGGCGGCGCTGGTGACCGCCAGGCTCGAGGCGGCGCGATGAAGGCTCTGAGACGCCGCCGACCAGCCGGCGATCTCGGCTCTCATCCCCTGGGCGATGGCGTAGATGGCGCCGTCGTCCTTCGCACCCGCGACCTTGAGCCCGGTCGAGACGCGGTTCTGCGTAGCCGCCAGCCCTCGGGCTGAGGCGTTGACGGCCTGGAGCGCCTGAAGCGCCGCGCGATTCGTGTTGATCGACGACATGAACGCGCGAGCCTGCCCGCCGCACGCTGAATTGGGAAGCCGATTTCGCGCTAAGCGCGAGACCTTCCCAGTCTTCTAGCGAACCGCCGGCGCCGGCGTTGTTGGCGTCGTCGGGACGCTGCGCGGGGCGATGCGCCAGACGGTGTTGGAGAGGTCGTCGGCGACCAGCAGGATGCGGCGCTGCGGGTCGAAGACCACGCCTACAGGGCGGCCGCGGGCGCGCTCGCCCTGCAGGAAGCCGGTGACGAAGTCGACGGGCTCGCCCGTGGGGCGGCCGCCGGCGAAGGGGATGAATACGACCTTGTAGCCGGCGAGGTCCTGGCGGTTCCAGCTGCCGTGCTGGCCGACGAAGGCGCCTTCGGTGAAGCGGCCGCCGAAGCCGCCGTCGCGGGCGAAGGACAGGCCGAGGGCGGCGACGTGGGAGCCGAGGGCGTAGTCGGGGACGACGGCGCGGGCGACCAGTTCGGGCTTCTGCGGGCGGACCCGCGGGTCGAGGTTCCGGCCCCAGTAGCTGTAGGGCCAGCCGTAGAAGGCCCCTTCGCGCACCGAGGTAAGATAGTCGGGGACCAGCTGGGGGCCGATCTCGTCGCGCTCGTTGACCACGGCCCAGAGGGCGCTGGTGGCCGGTTCGATGGCCAGGGCGGTGGGGTTGCGGATGCCCGTCGCGACGGTGCGCCGGGCGCCGGTGGCGCGATCCACCGCCCAGACCACCGCCCTCTCCTCCTCCACGTGCAGGCCCCGCTCGCCGACGTTCGAGTTGGAGCCGATGCCGACGTAGAGGGTCTGGCCGTCGGCGCTGGCGGTGAGGGCCTTGGTCCAGTGGTGGTTGATCTGCGACGGCAGCAGGGTGACCCGCTCGGGCGCCGCCGTGATCCGCGTCTGGCCCTCCCGGTAGGGGAAGCGGACCAGTTCGTCCTGATTGGCGACGTAGAGGTAGCCGTCGACGAAGGCGAGGCCGTAGGGGGCGTTCAGATTGTCGATGAAGACGGTGCGCACCTCGGGGCGGCCGTCGTTGTCGGCGTCGCGCAGCAGGGTGATACGGTTGCCGCTGTCGACGCTGGTGTTGCCCTTCTTCTTGATGATGCCAGCGATGACGTCCTTGGGCCGAAGGGCCGGAGCGCCGCCGCCGCGGCCCTCGGCGACGAGGATGTCGCCGTTGGGCAGGACCAGCATCTGGCGGGGGATCTGCAGGTCGGTGGCCATGGCCGTGACGGTGAAGCCGTCCGGCACGGTCGGCAGGTCGTCGCCCCAGCCGACAGGCTTGGCGATCTTCATCGGCGGCACGAGGGTCTGGCGGATGCCCGGCAGGTCGGGCTCGGGGCCGGTCTGGCTGAGGCCGGGGTCGCTGCGTCCGCAGGCGGCGACCATGAGGGCGAGGGCGGCGGCGCCGATCAGGGACGGACGGATCATCGGACGATCTCCCGTTCGGCGGAGCCGGTGTGGGCGAGCACTCCGGCGAGCAGCGCCAGGAGGGTGCAGAGGATGGACAGGATGAGGCCGAAGCTTCCGACCGAGGTCCAGGCGTCCTGGCTGTGCTTGAAGGCGTTGATCAGGCCCAGCAGGCACATCAGGGCGAGCACGACGGAATAGGCCACGCGCGGCAACCGACGCGCGCCGCGCCAGCCGAGCACGAGGGAGACGAGCGACCAGGCCAGCACCAGCCCGCCGAACACGAGGGCGCCGGCGATCAGCCAGGACGAGAAGTTGGTCCACTGGATCTGGGCTGTGCGCAGATAGGCGATGTCGGTCGCAAGGGCGGCCGGAAAGAGGGCTACGGGGAAGCTGAGCAGAAGGGCGTGGACGACGTTCGGCCGCCCTTCCCCGAAGAATTCCTGTGGTCGCATCCGCCGTCTCCCTGAACCGCCAAGCCTGTAATCAATCCCTGCGGAGGCGGAGCGGTTCCTTGCGGCGACCTATTCCTGCCGCCATTCCGGTGTTAACGGACGCGCCTTCGACAATGCCGCGCGATACGCGGACGCCGCCGTTTGCGGCAGGACCTCCTCCATGACCTTCCCCGCCAGCCATCCCGCGCTCGACCGCGCCCTGTCCGAACGCGGCTACGCCGAACCCACGCCGGTGCAGGCGGCGGTGCTGGAGGCCGAGGCCGGGCGCGACCTGCTGGTCAGCGCCCAGACCGGCTCGGGCAAGACGGTGGC
>JAEZIH010000052.1 GCA_023416055.1 Pseudomonadota bacterium
GTGGTGCGCCACACGCCGCGCACGTGCTCGGCGTCCTGCCAGAAATTATCCAGAGTGCCGTCGTGGTTGAAGCCGACGCCCGGGATGCGGTCGCGCGCCTGGACGATCTCCAGCGCCTGCTGGTGCAGGGTCTCGAAGCGCGGGTCGCCGCGCAGCACGCCCAGCGAATGCTCGTTGTGCTGGTTCACCCAGGCCATGGCGCGATCGCCCTCGACCTCTTCCAGCCACAGATAGGGGTCGGTGGCGTCCGAGGTGGCGAAGCCGCCGCTGGAGGCTTCGGCGGATGACGGGGCGGGTGCGGTCGGAGCCGCGTTTTGGGCCATGGCGGCGCTCGTAAGGGCGGTGGAGGCGAGAAGCGCGGCGAGCGCGGCGGAACGGATCATCTGGATAGTCCCCGACAATTGGTCGGGCGGCACCTTAGCGGGGTGAGGCCGGGTCACAAGGCGGGGCCCGGGGAGGTTACGGCTTTGTCATTTCAGGCAGCAGGCAGCAGGCAGCAGGCAGCAGGGTCAGGTCGCCGGCGGCGGCTTCAAGCGCGAACGCCCCGCTGCCGGCTGCCTGATGCCCGCTGCCTCCTAATGATCCCCCTCGTCCGGGATGCACAGCGTCTCCCCGCAGGCCTTGCAGTGCACCGCGTCGGGGTCGTGCTTCTGCAGGCCGCAGACCGGACAGGGGAATTTCACCTTGTGCGGCCGCACCAGCGTCTGGGCCAGGCGCACGAACAGGGTGATGCCCGTCAGCATGATGACGATCGACAGCAGCCGCCCCCAGTTGCCCGGCAGGACGATGTCGCCATAGCCCGTCGTGGTCAGGCTCGAGACCGTGAAATACAGGGCGTCCAGATAGCCGTGCAGGTCCGGGTGCCGGGTGCGGAAGGTGGCGTAGACGAAGCCGGTGGCCACGAAGACGAAGGTCACCAGCGCCGCCAGCGCCCGGGTGATCTCCTCCACGCGGGTGTCGTCATAGCGCCGCCCCACCGTGCGCCAGAAGAAGTCCGAACTGAGCAGGGTCCACAGGCGCAGCATCCTGAGGAAGCCGAAATTGTAGAGCCAGCCGGGGAACAGCAGGGTGGCGAGGATGAAGAGGTCGACCCAGGTCGCCGGCCGCTTCAGCCAGTCCTTGATGTCGGTATAGGCCAGAGCCCGTCCCGTCAGATCCAGCGCCAGGATCACGGCCACGATCACGTCGATGACATAGAAGGCCCAGCCCGCCTCGCGCAGGATCGGCGCGGCCAGGAAGAAGCCGATGATGGCGAAGTCGATGACGATCACCGCCAGCCGGAAGCGCACCGCCGCGGGCGAGGAGCCGTGATAGAGGTAGCGCATCCGCGCCCTCAGCCGCCAACCCTGACGGTCCGCCTCGTTCCCGGTCTTGGCGTCGGCCTGGCCCATGCGCCAGCGATAACGCGCGTCGCTCGCGCCGGGAACCGGCAAACGCTATATCCTCGCCATGACCCGCCCCTTCGTCCGCATGAACGGCGCCGGCAACGACTTCATCGTCGTCAATGCGCTCGAGACGCCGTTCGTGCCGACGGCGGAGCAGGTGCGCGCCCTCGCCGCGCGCGAGCCCGGGCCCGGCTGCGACCAGCTGATCGCCATCGAGCCCTCGGCCACGGCGGACGCCTTCATGCGGGTGTGGAACGCCGATGGCGGCCTGGTCGAGACCTGCGGCAACGCCCTGCGCTGCGTCGGCTGGCTGCTGACCGAGTCCACCGGCCGCGACGAGGTGGTCATCGACACCCTCGGCGGACCGACCACCGCCCGCCGCGCCGGCGACCGGCGCGTGCGCGTCGACATGGGCCCGCCCGGCCTCGACTGGACCGAAATCCCGCTGGCCGAGGAGATGGACACCCGCGGCATCGAACTGCAGGTCGGGCCCATCGACGCCCCCTTGCTGCACACCCCGGGCGCGGTCTCGATGGGCAATCCGCACGTGGTCTTCTTCACCGACCGCCAGGACGACGCCTTCGTGCGCGGCTCCGGCTCGCTGGTCGAGCACCACCCCCTGTTCCCCGAGGGCGTCAACGTCGGCTTCGCCAACGTCCTCGCCCCCGACCGCATTCGCCTCAGGGTGTGGGAGCGCGGCGCCGGCCTGACCAGGGCCTGCGGCACCGGCGCCTGCGCCGCCCTCGTCGCCGCCGCCCGCCGCAGCCTGACCGCCCGCCGCGCCGTCATCGAGGCCGACGGCGGCGAGCTGGAGATCGACTGGGACGAGGCCACCGGCCACGTCTTCATGACCGGCCCGATCGAGATCGAAGGCGCCGGAACCCTGCCTTCCTGAGCCTGCGCCCTCAGCCCGGCCGACACAGGTTCATCACAGCGGGAGTCACGACGAACACGACGGCAGACTGCCCGCCCCAGCCCCGCGGGCCGTCAGGCCGCCTTCAATCCAGGGACTGCGCCCTGCGGGCGCGGAAAGGCCCGCCGGCCCCGTCGTGTCCGCTGTGACCTCGTCGTGCTCGTTGTGAAGAACCTTCCAGCCGCAGCCATATGCTGGCAATCCGCGGATTCCCAGCCCGGCTCAGCACACGAACTCCGGCCTTTTCAACTACATCCCGGTTTCCAGATGCCATTTGTCCGACGGAGCTCGGACCCCCCTTACAATCAGGGCCATCCCGTCGGCGGGGAGGGCGTCGGATCCAACGTTCCTCGATGACGGCGGGCTGTGGTCGAGCGATGAAGCCCGGGCGGAGGAGAGTCCGGGGGTCCTCGCGGACGTCGATGGA
>JAEZIH010000163.1 GCA_023416055.1 Pseudomonadota bacterium
TTTCGGTAGCCGGAGCTTCCGTGGTCGCGGCCGGGGCAGCCGGGTCGGCCGGGGTTTCGGCGGTCATCGCGCCTTCGGTGGCCGGAGCTTCCGTGGCGGCGGTGTCGGTGGCGGCGGCGTCCGGGGCGGCGGCTTCTTCGGTCTTCTCGGCGGGCTGGCAGGCGGCCAGGGCCAGGGCGGCGGCCGAAGCGGCGATCAGGGCAACGATGCGCATTTGTGTCTTCCTTCAGAAGGGTCATACGAGGTCATGAATCCTCGCAGCCCCGAGATAACGGGTTCGTGAGCGGAGAAGCAAGCGAAATTCTCACGCGTTCGTGAACTGTTGTCATCCGAGGTTACAAGAAAGGGGGCCCGTTCAGGGCCCCCTTCCGCATTCCGCCTGCGACCGCTCTACATCGCCGGCGGCGAAGTGGTCGGCGGGGTGGACCCGTCCGTGGGCTCGGTCGGCAAGGTCGGCGGAGTCTGGCCCGGGGGCGTCGTCGTTCCGTCGGGGCTCATCGTGCCCGTCGCGTCGGGCGTCGCGGTCGCGTCCGGGGCCGTCATGGACGGGTCCGCGGGCGCCATGGTGGAGGTTTCAGTCCCGGCCGTGGCGGCGTCTTCGGCGGTGTCGTCGGCGGCCGGCGTGCAGGCCGCCAGGGCCAGGGCGCCAGCGGCCGCGGCGGTGATCATCATCAGCTTCATCGCGTCTTCTCCGAGCGATCGCCCGGGCGAAGGGCCGCCCGCATCCGCGATCAGCTTCGGGATAACCGCCCGCCTCGCGCCCTGTTCCCGGCGGCGTGATCGCCGGTGAGGGCGCGTGACCGGGGCGTGAGCCGATCAGGCTTCGGTGGGCGCGCCCTGCAGGGCTTCCTCCATCTCGAGGAAGGACGGCTGGGCCGGCGTGGGGATGTCGCCGCGGCCGATCTCGACCGAGATCTGGGCGGCGTTGCCGTGCAGGTGGGCGACCAGCACCGACTGGATGATCTTGTAGAAGGCTCCGTCGCCGTCGACGATGTCCTTCAGGCGCGTCGCCATCGGCCCGACGAGACCGTAGGCCAGGAACACGCCGAGGAAGGTGCCGACCAGTGCGCCGCCGATCATGCCGCCCAGGATCTCCGGCGGCTCGGTGATCGAGCCCATGGTCTTGATGACCCCAAGCACCGCCGCGACGATGCCGAGCGCGGGCAGGCCGTCGGCCATGGTCTGCAGCGCATGGGCGCCGGCCAGGCCCTCGTGATGGTGCTTCTCCAGCTGCTTCTCCATGGCGTCCTCGATCTGGTGCGGATCCTCGAGGTTCATGGTCATCATGCGCAGGGTGTCGCAGATGAAGTCTGTGGCGAAGTGGTCCTTCAGGATCTTGGGATACTTCTGGAAGATGGTGCTCTCGGCCGGCTTCTCGATGTGGCTCTCGAGGGCGATGACGCCCTTCGACTTCATCGTCTTGGTCAGCTGGAACAGCAGCGACAGCAGGTCCTTGTAGTCCTGCTTCTTCCACTTGTTGCCGGCGAAGACCTTGCCGAAGCCGCCCAGCGTCGCCTTGATCGTCGGTACGCTGTTTCCGATCAGGAAGGCGGCCACGCCCGCGCCCAGGATGGCCATCAACTCATAGGGCAGGGAGTGAAGGATGACCTCCATCTTGCCGCCGGCGAGGATGTAGCTGCCGAACACCATGCCGAACAGCAGGACGATGCCGATGATCTGGAACATGGAGGCCGGGAGTCCTGACGCGAGAGGCGTCGAACATCGCCGTTAATCATTAAGAGGCGGTTGCGAGCGGGCGGTTACAGCCGCGTTTCGCCGTCCAGGATCCCCTGCAGGGCCGCGTCGGTCAGCTTGGTGTAGCCGCTGCGTCCGCCGCGCACATAGACCGGGCCGTCGACCCTGGCCGGATCGAAGCCGTCCTTCACCAGGTCGACCTTGCGATACTTGAAGGTGCCGGTGGTGTCCGCCGACTTGATCAGGCGCACGAAGACCGGGCGGGCGTAGGCCGGCAGTTCCTGGTCGACCCAGTCAGCGAAAGCGCGGGCGCTGAACTTGCCATCCACGACGAGGGCGACCATGCCGGCCTTGCCGTCGTGCCCGGGCACCGGCACCCCATAGGCCACGACCTCCTTGACGCCCGGCGCGTCGGCGAGGCGTTGCTCGACCTCGGCCGTCGAGACGTTCTCGCCCTTCCAGCGGTAGGTGTCCCCGATCCGGTCGATGAAATAGATGTAGCCTTCCGAGTCCTGGCGCATCAGGTCGCCGGTGCGGAACCAGCGATCGCCGCGCACGAAGACGTCGCGCAGGATCTTCTTCTCGGAGGCGGCCTTGTCGGCGTAGCCCGAGAAGGCGTGCCGGGTGTCGTCGCCGATCCGGCCGATGGCCTCGCCCACCTCGCCCGGCTTGACCAGCTGGCACAGGCCGTCGGCGCCGCGCACGGGGGCCTCCGTGTCGATGTCGAAGCGGACAAGGCGGAAGTTGATCTGCTTCTTCAGGAAACCCGGCGCGCGGCCGATCGCCCCCGGCTTGCCGTCGAAGTTGAACAGCGAAACGTTGCCCTCGGTCGAGCCGTAGAACTCCATGATCTCGGGCACGGCGAAGCGCTTCTGGAAGTCGTTCCAGACGTCGGGCCGCAGACCGTTGCCGAAGGCCAGCCTCAGCTTGTGCGCCCGCTCGTCCGGGTTCTCCGGACAGTTCACCAGATAGCGGCACAGCTCGCCGATGTAGACGAACAGGGTCGCGCCCGTGGCCTTCACGTCAGGCCAGAAATTGCTCGCCGAGAAGCGCTTGCGCAGGATCAGCCGGCCGCCGTTGAGCAGGGCCGGGCCGATGCCGACCAGTCCGCCGGTCGAGTGGTACAACGGCAGGACGTTGTAGGTGATGTCCTTTTCGGTCGCCGCCGTGGCCCCGGCGAAGGCGCGCATATAGGTCCGCGCCCGGGCATGGGTGACCTTGGCCGCCTTGGGCAGGCCGGTGGTGCCCGAGGTGTAGATGTACAGGGCGGTGTCGCGGTTGGTCAGGCCAGCCCGCAGTGAGCGGGCGGGGCGCACCGAAGAGCCGCCGCGCACCGGCTTGTCGAGCCCGCGGCGTTCATCGGCCTCGTCGGCGTCGGGCAGACCCAGCACCCAGAGCATGAGATTGCGGCCCGCCAGCGGACGCGCTTCCTCGACCTTGCGCCAGCAGTCGACGTCGGTGACCACCTGCGAGGCGTTCGAGATCGACAGACAGTGCGCGAGGGCGTGGCCACTGAGGTTGGTGTTGATCAGGGCGGTGGCCACGCCGACCTTGGAGAAACCGATCCAGGCGGCCAGGTACTCGGCCCGGTTCAACATCACCAGGGCGATGGTGTCGCCGCGCTTCAGCCGGCGGCTCTGCGCCCAGTGGCCGAAGCGGTTGGCCATGGCGTCCAGCTCGCGATAGGTCAGGCTGGCCCGGTCATCCTGCACCGCGACGTGGTCGGGGAAGCGGTCGACCGCTTCCTCCCAGTCGTCACAGACCAAGTCCACGCTGTCGAGATCGATCGGCTTGATGCGCTTGAGCAGTCGGCGCAGTCCCTTCGCGAACCGAATGTCGCGCCGGATATTCGCCACCAGCCCCATCGTCTCATTCACTCCGTAGGAACAGCCGTCAGGTTGTGATGGACAAGCGGCCCGCCCGGGTCAACCGGCGGGGGAATCGCGCGAACAGATTAGCCGCCGCCGCCGCCGGTTTTCACAGGGGCGTGGCGCCGATGCGGCGGTTCCGCAGCGTAAACCCGCGACCCGCTCCTGCCGACCGGGGGCTGCCTTTTCCCTGCCTTGAACAGTATTGGCGTGCCACAAACCTGAACGACTTGAGACCTAACTGCGACCTCGATGGTATTTCTTGGGGGCCATCCTCAACTCGACGGAACCGTGATCTGGGAGTGCGGTTCTTTCTCCACTGAATTGGAGGAATGAATATGTCCGTGACCTATCCCCACGACCGCCTGATGCACCCGGCCGGGCACGCCGAAGCCGTCCACGAGGAGCCGTTCGTGCCGGTTTACGCCCGCACCCGCAACGCCACGGGCCGCAAGGGCGGCGTGAAGACCTGGATGATCCTCGCTCCGATCGGGGTGCTGGTGCTCGGCGCCTCGGCGGCGGCCCTGATGATGGGCGGCGAGGAAGCGACGGCTCCGCTGCAGGAGCCGGCGGCCACCGCCCCGGTGCTGCCCGCCGATCCGCTGCCGGCCGGCGAC
>JAEZIH010000264.1 GCA_023416055.1 Pseudomonadota bacterium
GCGCTCCAGAACCTGAACGCGACCAACGCCCAGCTGGCGACGACGCAGAACCGGATCAACACCGGCAAGTCTGTGGCCAACGCCAAGGACAACGGGGCCATCTGGGCTATCGCCCAGGGCCAACGAGCCGAAATCGGGGCGCTGAACGCGGTGAAACAGTCGCTCGATCGCGGTGTCGCCGCGGTCGATGTGGCGCTGGCGGCGGGCGAGACGGTCTCCGACCTCTTGCTGCAGATGAAGGAGAAGGCACTGGCGGCGACCGACGCGTCGCTCACGTCATCGGCCCGTTCGGCCCTCAACGAGGACTTCATGGCCCTCCGCGACCAGATCGCCTCGGTCACCTCCAACGCCGACTTCAACGGGATCAACCTGCTGAAGTCCGGCGCGACGGGTTTCCAGGCCCTGGCCAATGCGGCGGGCGACGCCACGTTGACGGTCGGTGCGGAGGTGATGGCCCTGGGCAGCACGACGGTGTCTGTCGCCGCGACGCAGACCATCGCGACCCTCACGGCAGCGCAGGCTTCCCTGACCGCTGTGACCAATTCGATCAACTCCGTCTCGGGCGCGCTCGCGCGTCTGGGCACGAAGTCGAAGGCGCTCGAGACTCACATCAAGTTCGTCAGCAAGCTGTCGGACGCGCTGGAGTCGGGGGTGGGGAACCTGGTCGACGCCGATCTGGCGAAGGAAAGCGCCAAACTCCAGGCCCTGCAGACGAAGCAGCAGCTGGGGGTTCAGGCGCTGGGCATCGCCAACCAGACTCCTCAGCTGGTCCTGTCGCTGTTCCGCAGCTGATTGTTTCCGGTTCTCGCAGGCGTCGGAGGGTTCATCCCTCCGGCGCCTCGCGGACCGCCTCAGCCGCCGAACAGGGCGGTGAGCCAGGTCCAGGCCGCCGACGGCAGGCCCTGAATCCATTCGAGCGCCGGCAGCAGGTAGGGCGACACCCACCGCCAGGCCAGCCAGATGACCAGACCCGCCAGGCAAAGCACGGCGATGGCGCTCCACGCCGCCACGACCGCCAGACCATCCCGCTGCATCAGGCCGAAGCCGAAGCTCGAGATGATCAGGGCCGGGATCAGATTGCCGCCCCAGATCGGCAGCATCAGCACGATGGCCAGCAGGCAGGTGACGAGCCCGATGAGGATCTCCGAGATCTCGCTTGTCATCATCATCAGGCGCGGACGGGAATGGCGTTCGACCCGACGCAGCCGGGGAAGCACGGCCTTGACCCCCTCGCGATAGGTGTCGCGATCGATCGAGCGCTTCAGCACCCATCTCGGCAGCCACAGCTGGTCCTGGCGCGTGACCAGCTGCACGCCCATCAGCAGGAGCGGCGCGCCGAGGATGGTGGTCGTCCCCGGGATGATGCCGATGGCGATGTTCATCAGGCCGAAGAACAGCATCAGCGCGCCGAAGCCGCGCTCGCCGAAGGCGTTCACAAGCTCGCCGAGATAGAGCTTGGGGTCTCCCTTGGCCCCGATGTCTTCCAGCACCTGGGAAAAGGGCCGGTCGTCGCTCTGATAGTCGTAGTCAGGCATGAAGCGGCGAACTCGCGCGACAGGGTTCTCCGATCTAAGCGGGACCTCTGCGGTTCGCCACTTAACAAACATCCATGCAGGGCCGAGGCGTCGCGGTCCAGCCCGTATGGCCCCGCCTGGCGGGAATGGTGAGCGACGGTTGGCGCCGGCTCAGTCGCCGCTGACGTGCTCCGGCTTGCCCTTGCGTTTGGTGTGGGCGAACTCCTCGAGCTGCTTCTCCGTCATCGAGTCGGCCATCGATTTCGAGGCCCCCTTCAGCTTCGACTTCGGCGTATCGCCGCGTTTGGCGGACAGGGCGGCTCCGGCGGCCTTCTGCTGGGCGGCGGACTTGGCGGGCATGGCTGCATCTCCTCTGGCTCCTTTCGAACCGCCGCGGCCCGCTCCGGTTCCGGCAGGCGGCTTCGTTCTGGCGGCGGGCGGAACGTGCTAGGAAGGGACCGGGAGAGGAGGATCGATATGCGCAATCTTCTGACTTCGGGTCTGGCCGTCTTCGTGCTGGCGGCCTGCGGACAGGGTGGAGGCGATGAGACGCCCGCCCAGGCGCCGGGCGCGACCGCGGACGCAGGGGCGCCCGCCGCCGGCATTCCCGAGGGCCCCGCCCCCGGCCTGTGGCGGGTGTCCACCCGGATGCAGGGCATGCCCGCGGGCATGGAAGCCCCGGCGGTGGAGACCTGCATCCGCGAATCCAGCTTCGAGCCGCCGCAGGCGAGCCAGGCGGAAGGCATGAACTGCGAGCGGCCGGACTTCCGCCGCGAGGGAGAGGCCATGGTCGGCCGACTGGTCTGCACCTCGCCGGCAGGCGAGCGCACCGTCACCGACATGCGCGTCACCGGCGACCTGACGCGGCGCTACGTCATGGAGATGACCACGGCGACGACGCCGGCGACCGGCGGGGCCCCCGCCGGCATGACCATGGTCATGACCGCCGAACGTCTTGGCGACTGCCCGGCGGGATCAGCCGAGTAGCTCGGTCGGACCTCACGGCTGGATACGCAGAGCGATCTCATTGTCGCTGACCTCGACGCGTGCCGAGGCCGCGCGAAGGCTTATGCCCTCGCCAGTGATTGCGACTGTCTCCACTGAGTGGAGACCGGGGGGAAGCTGCGCGATCTCTCCGAGTCCCTCGAACGACTCGAGAAGAATGACCACGCGAGGTAGTCCCCGAGGAGTGAGCTCGCTGAGGACCGACCGACCTCTGACATCCAGTTCATAGGCGCCGAGCTCCATCACGAAGTAGCCTGCGTCAGGCAGGGCGAGAGCGTCTGCGGGCAGGGCCGTCATTCCGAGCGAATGGAAGGAGGTCTTTACGCCGTTGAGCAGGAGCGGCGAGGTCTCCAGCTCTACCACCAGCCGCCTTGGGGCCGTGGCGAGAAACGCCTCCCGGCTAACGACCGGGGCGGGCGCGAGCGTCAGCCGTTCGGTCATATCGGCTCGAAGGGCATCCAGGTCGTGCAGCGCCAGCACCGACTCCACATCGATGGGTGCGTCGCCGGGGCCCAGCGCCTCTTCCAGCAACCGGTCGAGCCGTTCTCCCGCCTCGACCTTCCTGCGCCAGTCGCCGCCGAGGTCATCCAGCAGCCATGCCATGCCGGCCCCAACGGCATAGGCGCGCCACCGGAACCAGTTGCTCATAAAGTCCCCGCCATGGGCGATCAGGTCGGTCTCCAGTCCCGCAATGATGCGTCGGCGGATGGCCATCGGATCGTCGGCCAAGATCGCCGCGCCGGCGAGGCCGACATATTCGGCTGTCCCCTCACTCCATTCGCGTTGCGCTTCGGCGGCGGCCAACTCCGGGGCGAGTGTCGCATTTCTTGCGCGACGGAGGGCGAGGTAGGTCCGGGTCGATTGTCGGCGCCGGGCGACATCCGTTTCACGCAGGGCCCCGGCCAGGACCCTCCGTTCCAGGTCGGCCCGCGCGGCGAAATCGCCGCGATCCTCCAGCAGTTCGGGTGCGATGTATTCCTCGCCGCCGCCGCCTATCCAGCGGAACGCGTCCTGCTGGTAATCATGGAATTGCTCATGGAACAGAGTCGCCAGGTCATCCTGTGCGGTTGAAAGTCTCAACGCGACGGTATTCGGAACTCCGGAGGGGTAGTCGAGCTCGAAGGCCGAACGGGCGCCAGGTAGGGGGCCGGCCCGAAACTCGGGGGCGCCGGGAGCGGCCGCCCCGGCGAACACGGCCCCGACCGAAGGTTCGTGCAGGATGAAGGGCTGACCGGCGGGCCAGAACCCCGGCCAGATGCGCGACAAAGCCTCCTCATACGCAACAACCCGATCTGCGGCCTCCCGGAGGTAGGCCTCGGTCACGGGTCCATCAGGGTCGGGAAGCGTTGGAAGCTCTGCAGCAGCCAAGGAACTGGTCCACAGCCCTACGGCGGCGATCAGGGCTCCGACGCGAACCGTCATCCGCCCAAGAGCTCGCGTCCAATCAGGAAGCGGCGGATCTCGTTGGTGCCGGCGCCGATGTCGTAGAGCTTGGCGTCGCGGAC
>JAEZIH010000021.1 GCA_023416055.1 Pseudomonadota bacterium
GCGTCTGCTCCATGGCCCGCACCTCGGACCCGAACAGCGCCAACAGCCAGTTCTTCATCTGCTTCGACGACGCCACCTTCCTCGACCGCCAGTACACCGTCTGGGGCCAGGTCATCGAAGGCATGGAGCACGTCGACGCCCTGCCGAAGGGCGAGCCGCCCCGATCGCCGGGCAAGATCGTCAAGGCCAGCGTCGCCTGAGGCGACGCTGGTTCTGGGGACTAGGTTCCAGGGGCTAGGGAGATCAGTTCTCTCCCCTAGAACCTGGAACCTGGAACCCGGCCCCTATTCGATCTCGACCACCTCGACCCGCGGTCCGTTCAGCACCAGGGCGATCTCGCCGCGCTTCAGCTTCAGGGCGTCCTCGCCGAACAGCTGGCGGCGCCAGCCCTTCAGGGCCTCGACCTCGGCGGCGTCGCTGAGGGCGATTTTCTCCAGGTCGGCGACGTTGGCGATCAGCTTGGCGGCGACGCCGGCGTTGTCGCTCTTGGTCTTCAGCAGCACCTTCAGCAGCTCGACCACGGACGGCGGAGCGGGCTGGTTGTGCGAGGGCCGCTCGATCCTGGGCGCGTACGCCTCCGGATCGGCCAGCACCCGCTTGAGCTCCTCGATCAGCTCGAGACCCAGGCGCGAGGCTCCGAAGCCGCGCGGCACCGAGCGCAGGCGGTTGAAGGCCTCGGGATCGGTCGGCCCCTGGGCCGCGATCTCGTCGATCGCCTCGTCCTTGAGGATGCGGCCGCGCGGCTGGTCGCGCTCCTGCGCCGCCCGCTCGCGCCACACCGCCGCGGCCTTGAAGGCGGCGAGGTACTTGGCGGAATACTTCTTGGGCTTCAGACGCTTCCAGGCCTTTTCAGGATCGGTGTCGTAAAGCGCCGGGTCGGTCAGGTCGCCCATCTCGGCCATTACCCAGTCCAGTCGGCCGTCCTTCTGCAGGCGGTCGCGGAGCTTGGGGTACAGGGCCGCCAGATGGGTCACATCGCTGATCGCGTAGGTCAGCTGGGCGTCGGACAGCGGCCGACGCGCCCAGTCGGTGAACCGGCTGCCCTTGTCGACTTCCTGGCGCAGCATCTGGCGCACCAGGGACTCGTAGGAGACCTGGTCGCCGAAGCCCGCCGCCATGGCAGCCACCTGGGTGTCGAACATCGGCCGCGGCATGGCCCCCAGCTTGGCGAAAATCTCCACGTCCTGGCGGGCGGCGTGGAAGACCTTGAGGATCGATTCGTCGCGCAGCAGCTCGAGGAAGGGCTCCAGGTCCAGACCTTCGGCCAAGGGGTCGATGTTGGCGGCGTCCGTCGGCGAGGCGGCCTGGATCAGGCACAGCTTCGGCCAGTAGGTCGTCTCCCGCATGAACTCGGTGTCGACCGTGATGAAAGGCTGGTTCGCGAGCTTTGCGCAGAAGTCGCGCAGCGCCTCGGTGGTGGTGATCGGCGTCATTGGGATGCTATAGCCCCGCGCCATGCGGTTGTGGCAAGAGCCGCCGCACGAAATCCGATCACTGAATCAGGCCGCGACAGATGAGCGACACTCCCGACAGCCTGCGCAACGGCCTGACCTACGCCGACGCGGGTGTGGACATCGACGCCGGCGAAATGCTGGTCGACGCCATCAAGCCACTGGCGAAGTCGACCGCCCGGCCGGGCTCCGAGCCCTCGCTCGGCGGGTTCGGCGCCCTGTTTGACCTCAAGGCCGCCGGCTTCGAGGACCCGCTGATCGTCACCACCACCGACGGCGTCGGCACCAAGCTGAAGATCGCCATCGAGACCGGCCGCCATGACGGCGTCGGCGTCGACCTGGTGGCGATGTGCGTCAACGACCTGCTGGCCCAGGGCGCGGAGCCGCTGCTGTTCCTCGACTATTACGCCACCGGCAAGCTGGACGTGGACGCGGCCAAGCGGGTCGTCGCCGGCATCGCCGAGGGCTGCCGCCAGGCCGGATGCGCCCTGGTCGGGGGCGAGACCGCCGAGATGCCGGGCATGTACTCGGGCGGCGATTACGACCTGGCCGGCTTCTCCCTCGGCGCCGTCGAGCGGGGGCACGCCCTGCCGTATCTGGATCAGCAGCAGGCCGGGGACGTGATCATCGGCCTGGGCTCCTCGGGCCCGCACTCGAACGGCTATTCGCTGATCCGCAAGGTAATCGAGAAGTCCGGACTGTCATGGGGCGACGACGCACCCTTCGCGAAGGACCGCACCCTCGCCCAGGCGCTGATGGAGCCGACCCGAATCTATGTGAAGCCCGTGCTGCCGCTGATGAAGGCCGGGCTGGTGAAGGGCGCGGCGCACATCACCGGCGGCGGCCTGATCGAGAACCCGCCGCGCTGCATCGCCGACGGCCTGCGCGCCGAGTTCGACTGGAACGCCATCCCGCTGCCCGACGTGTTCCGCTGGCTGGCGGACGTCGGCGGGGTGTCGGACCGGGAAATGCGCCGCACCTTCAACTGCGGCGTCGGCTTCATCCTGGTGGTGGCGCCGGAGAACGCCGAGGCGGTGCTGGCGGCCCTGCTCAACGTCGGCGAGACCGCCTTCGTCTGCGGTCAGCTGGTCGAGGCTGCGGCCCCCTCCTCCGACGGCGAATAACTCACCCGCCGGACGCCATGGCGCATACCCAGCCGGCGCATTGACCCCCGGCGCCCTGCCCGGCAAGGTCCGCGCGGTTCAAGCTGGGAGTGGCGGATGCGTGGATTGTCGATCGCCCTGACGGGACTCTTGCTGGCGGCGGGCGCCGCCTCGTCGCAGACCCCGGCTGCGCAGGAGCATCCGTTGCTGCACCAGCTGGCCGCGGAGGTGCAGCCCGCGCGGATGCGGGCCGATATCGAGGCCCTCGTCGCCTTCGGCACCCGCCACACCCTCTCCGAGACCGAATCCGATACGCGCGGCATCGGCGCGGCCCGGCGCTGGGCCCAGCGGCAGTTCGAGGCCATGAGTCGCGACTGCGGCGGCTGCCTCACCGTGGTGACCCCATCCGATGTCGTGACCGGCCCCCGCGTGCCGACGCCGACCGAGGTGGTCGACATCGTCGCCATCCAGCGCGGCACAGGCGACCCGAACCGGGTGATCATCATCACGGGCCACATCGACTCACGCGTCACCGACGTAATGAACTTCACCGACGACGCGCCGGGGGCCAATGACGACGCCTCGGGCGTGGCCGCCGTGCTGGAAGCCGCACGAGTGCTGTCGAAGCACCGCTTCGACGCCACCCTGGTCTACGCCGCCTTATCCGGCGAGGAGCAGGGCCTGCTCGGCGGCAAGATCCTCGCCGACTACGCCCAGGCCCAGGGCTGGCGAGTCGAGGCGAACCTGAACAACGACATCGTCGGCAATTCGGAAGGTCAGAACGGGGTGCGGGACACGACCCGCGTGCGGGTCTTCTCCGAAGGCACCAAGACGGTCGAAACGGCGGCGCAGGCCGACCGTCGTCGCTACAATGGCGGGGAGCTGGACTCCTCGTCGCGCAATCTCGCCCGCTTCGTGGACGGGCTGGCCGACCGCTACCTGGCCAATTTCGACGTCGAGATGATCTACCGCACGGACCGCTACGGCCGCGGCGGCGACCAGGTGGAGATGCTGCGTCACGGCTTCCCCGCGGTGCGCATCAGCGAAGGGGCCGAACACTACCATCGCCAGCACCAGGACCTGCGAGTCGAGAACGGCATCCGCTACGGCGACACCATCGACGGCGTCGACTTCGACTATCTCGGTCAGGTCGCGCGCCTGAACATCGTGACCATGGCCGCCCTCGCCAACGCGCCGGCGACCCCGCTTGACGTCACCATCGGGGGCGCCCTCGGACCCGACACGACGGTGAAGTGGCGGGCCGTGCCGGGCGCGGCGGGCTACCGGGTCTGGTGGCGTTCGACCACCTCCCCGCAATGGACCCACAGCCGCTGGGCCGGTGATGCAACCGAGCTGGTGCTGCCCAATATCGTCATCGACGACTACTTCTTCGGCGTTTCGGCGGTGTCAGACGACGGCTACGAGAGCCCGGTGGTGTTCCCCGGTCCCGCCGGCTCATTCGTCTCGGTCGGCGATCCCGCCCCCACGGGGCGCTGATGCCCGATCCGCGTAGCGACCGCGTGCGCGTCGCCGTACTGATCTCCGGGACCGGCTCGAACATGGCCGCCCTGGTCGACGCGGCGCAGGCCCCCGACTGCCCCTTCGAGATCGCCGTGGTGGCGTCGAACCGCGACGAGGCGGGCGGCCTCGACATCGCCCGCGCCAAGGGCGTCCCCGTCGCCGTGGTGGATCACCGACCCTACGGCAAGGACCGCGAGGCGCACGAACGGGCCATCGACGGCGTGCTGAACCAGCACCGCGTGGAAGTCGTCGCCCTCGCCGGCTACATGCGCCTGCTTACGCCCTGGCTGGTCGGGCGCTGGCGAGGCCGGATGCTGAACATCCACCCCAGCCTGCTGCCGAAATATCCGGGCCTCGACACCCATGCGCGCGCCCTGGAGGCCGGGGACCGCGAGGCCGGCTGCACCGTCCACCTGGTTACCGAGGGGGTCGACGAAGGCCCGATTCTCGCCCAGGCGCCTGTTCCCGTTCTGCCGGACGACACCCCCGCCAGCCTGGCCCAGCGGGTGCTGACGGCCGAGCACGGACTCTATCCCCGCGCCCTCGCCGACTTCTGCCGCGCGCACATGAGAAGTTCGTAATCCAGAGACTTTCGCCGCGACACGCCCGGCGGGTTGAGTCAGTTTGCCGCCGATTTCAAACGGGGGCTTCCATGCTCAAACTTCGTCTTATGGCCTGCGCCGCCAGCGCCGTCCTCTCGCTCGCGGCCACCGCCGCCGTCGCCCAGAACACGCCGCCGATCGTGGAGATCCCGTCCACCAGCCAGCCGGCGATCGGCGAGTTCGGCTTCGACATGAGCGGCATGGATACGTCCGTTCGCCCCGGCTCCGACTTCAACCGGTACGCCAACGGCGTCTGGGACCGGAACACGCCCATTCCGGCCGACCGCACCTCCTACGGCGCCTTCCACATGCTGGACGACCACGCGCAGGACAACCTGAAGGCCCTGATCGAGGAAAGCGCCGCCAATCCCTCGGCCAGTGAGGACGCCGCGCGGATCGGCGCCTTCTACAACAGCTTCATGGACGAGGCGACGATCGAGCGTCTGGGCGCCAGCCCGCTGCAGGCCGACCTGGCCGAGGTCCGCGCCGCGGACGACCACCGCAAGATGGCGCGACTGATGGGCCAGTCGCACTCGGCCTTCGGCGGGACCATTTTCGGCATCCAGATCTTCGAGGACCTGCAGGACGCCCGCAAGACCAGCGCCTACGTGGTGCAGGGCGGCATCGGCATGCCCGACCGCGACTACTATCTGGAAGAAGGCTTCGCCGCCCAGAAGCAGGCCTATCAGGCCTACGTCGCCAAGGCCCTGGAACTGGCCGGCTGGCCGGACCACGAGCAGGCCGCGGCCGACATCGTGGCCTTCGAGACCCGGTTGGCTGAACAACACTGGACCGCGGTCCAGAACCGCCAGATCGACAAGATCTACAATCCGGCCACTGTCGCCGACCTGGCCGCCGCCGCGCCCGGCTTCGACTGGGCGGTCTGGGCCGAAGGCGCCGGCGTCGACCACGTGCCGACCCTGATCGCCGCCAACAACACCGCCTTCCCGGGAATGGCCCAGGTCTATGCGGAAACGCCCATCGAGACCCTGCAGTCGTGGCAGGCGTTCCACGTGATCAACCAGGCGTCGCCCTATCTGTCGTCGGCCTTTGTCGACAACCGCTTCGACTTCTACGGCAAGACCCTGGGCGGCCAGCCCGAGAACCGTCCGCGCTGGAAGCGTGGCGTTGCAACCGTCGACGGTTCGCTGGGCGAGGTGCTGGGCCGCGAATACGTGGCGCGGCACTTCCCGGCCGAGTCCAAGGCCCAGATGGAGGAGCTGGTCGCCAACCTGCGCGCGGCCATGACCGAGCGCATCCGCAACCTCGACTGGATGAGCCCGGAGACCAAGGAGCAGGCCCTCTACAAGATGAGCCGGTTCGGCGTGAAGATCGGCTATCCGGACCAGTGGCGCTCCTATGACGGCCTCCGTCTCGAAGCCGGCGATCTGTACGGCAACGTCGAGCGTTCGGCGGCCTTCGAATGGGCCCACGAGGTCGAGAAGCTGACCAAGCCGGTCGATCCGGCCGAGTGGGCCATGACGCCCCAGACTGTGAACGCCTACTACAACCCGGTCCGCAACGAGATCGTCTTCCCGGCCGCCATCCTGCAGGCGCCCTTCTTCGACCCGAACGCCGATCCGGCCGTCAACTACGGCGGCATCGGCGCGGTGATCGGGCACGAGATCACCCACGGCTTCGACGACCAGGGTCGCAAGACCGATGGCGACGGCGCCCTGCGCGACTGGTGGACCGCCGAGGACGCCGCGAAGTTCGAGGAGCGGGCCGCGGTTCTGGGGGCCCAGTATTCGGCCCTGACTCCGATCGAGGGGGCCACGGTCAACGGCGACCTGACCATGGGCGAGAACATCGCCGACCTGGGCGGTCTGCTGCTGGCGCTGGACGCCTACCACATGTCGCTGAACGGCCAGCCGGCGCCGGTCATCAACGGCTTCACCGGCGACCAGCGCGTCTTCCTCGGCTGGGCCCAGGTGTGGCGGACCAAGATCCGCGACGAGGCCCTGCGCCAGCAGGTCACCGTCGATCCGCACTCGCCGGGCCAGATTCGCGCCGCCCAGTCGCTGCGCAACATCGACGCCTGGTACGAGGCCTTCGGAGTCCAGCCGGGCGACGAGGCCTACATCGCGCCCGAGGCGCGCGCCCGCATCTGGTAGGCGCAGGCGAAAGCGATTGAGCAACGGCCCGGCGAGCGTTCGCCGGGCCGTTTTTCTTACGGCTCGGCCGCCGCCCTCCATTCGGCGACCGCCACCAGCAGGGTCAGCAGGACAACGGCCGCGCAGGCGGGCCACAGGGCCTGCTGTCCCAGCCAGAGGAAGACGACCGCCCCCAGCGCACCGCCCGCCGCGAGGCCGAGCCACAGGAGCAGGAACGGAACCCAGTCCCAGCGCGGTCCGCCGTGCAGGGCGGTGGCGATGCGCTGGCCCATGCGGACAAGGGTGCCGGTCATGTAGGTCAGACCGACGCCGACGTCGCCCTGCCGCTGGAAGACGGCGTTCTCCACCCCCATGGCCAGGACCACGGCGACCATTCCCGCCCGGGCGTGGCCGAGGCTGCAGAGCACGGCGGCGACGAGCAACAGCAAGGCCTCGGCGGCGAGAACCACGGATCGGCGCGCCTCGCCGACCGCGCGGGCGACCGTGGCGCCGATCACGACGCCGATGACGAACAGAAGGATCAGGCCGCCGGCCACGGCGAACTGGGGCCACTGCTCGGTCGCGAACCCCACCCCCATCCGGGTCAGGTTGCCGCTCATGAACGAGACGAAGAACCCGCCCAGGGTCATGAAGCCGATCGCGTCGACATATCCCGCCAGCGTCGACAGCGCGGCGGCCAGCAATACGCCCCTGCGGCCGTAGTCCTTCATCGCGACTCTCCGAAGACGCCGCAGGCTGACATGAAAACGGCCCGGGACTCACCCACC
>JAEZIH010000062.1 GCA_023416055.1 Pseudomonadota bacterium
GCCCTCTACCCCGGCTCGCCCCTGCTGCTCGCCCGCGGCCTGCGCGCCGGCGACCGCTACCTCGGCTTCGAGATGAACCCGCCGGTGCTGGCCTTGCTCGAGCAGGCGCTGGCCGATGTCCCGCAGGCCGAGGCGAGGGGCGGCGACGGCTACGACCAGGCCCCGGCCGCGGCGGCCGCGGCGCGGGGCGCCCTCGTGCTCATCGACCCGCCCTTCGAGCGCCCCGATGACTACCACCGCGCCGCCGACGTCGCGGCGGCCATCGTCCGCGCCGACCCCCGCGCCACGGTCGCCGTCTGGACCCCCCTCAAGGACCTTGAAACCTTCGACGGCTTCCTGCGCCGCCTCGACAAGGCCGGCGCCCGCCGCGCCCTCGTCGCCGAGGCCCGGCTGCGTCCGCTGACCAATCCGATGAAGATGAACGGCTGCGCCATGGTCGTGCTCAATCCGCCGCAAGACGCCGAGGCCGCCGCGCGCGAGATCTGCGGCTGGGTCGCCGACCGGCTGGGCGAGGCCGGGGCCCGCGCCGAGGTCTGGACCACGGGAGACGCCGCATGAAGCGCATCGCCATCCTCGAAACCGGCGCCCCGCCCCCCGCCCTGGCGGAGAAGCACGGCGACTACCCGGCCATGTTCCGCATCCTGCTGGGCGACGACTTCGCCTTCGAGACCTTCCGCTCCCAGGCCGGCGAATGGCCCGACCCCGACGCCTTCGACGCGGCGATCATCACCGGCTCGGCCGCCGGGGTCTATGAGGACGCGCCGTGGATCGCCGACCTGCTCGACTGGATCCGCGCCGCCCGGGGCCGCACCCGGCTGATCGGCATCTGCTTCGGCCATCAGGCCATGGCCCAGGCCCTCGGCGGCCGGGTCGAGAAGTCGGGCCGCGGCTGGGGCGTCGGCCTGCACCGCTACGAGGTCGTCTCGATGGAGCCGTGGATGGACCCGCCCGCGCCGACCATGGCCGTCCCCGTCTCACATCAGGATCAGGTGGTCGAGAAGCCGGCCGACGCCCGCGTCACCGTCCGCAGCGACTTCACCCCCTTCGCCGGCCTGGCCTGGGGCGACGACGCGATCAGCTTCCAGGGCCATCCCGAGTTCACCCCCGCCTACGCCGCCGACCTGACCGGCGGTCGCCGGGAGCGCATCGGCGCCGAAATCGTCGATCCCGCCCTCGACAGCCTGACCGGGCCCGACGACCGCGCCCGCGTCGGCCAGTGGCTGCGCCGCTTCATCGCAGGCTGATCCCGCCGCGGCCCGGCGCCGCTAAGCCTTGCGCAACAAATCCGTGCGACGACCACGCCTCAGGTCGGATTGTTCATGTCGCTTTTTCGCATCCTCGCGGCGAGCCTCGTACTGCTCGCCGGCGTCGCCGTCGGGCCTGTCGGCGCTGCCCCGCCGGCCCAGTCCGCCGGCGCCGCCGACGCCCTGGCGCTGGCCCGTTTCGTCGAGCGCCGCGCCGGATCGACCGACTTCGCGGCGCTTGAGCGCTTCGGCGAGGAGGCGGCCCGCCGCAGCGATCGCGAGGGCCTGAACCGGCTCTACCACGTCACCTGGACCATCCTGAACCAGGGCGAGTTCGATCGCGCCGCCGCCTGGAACCGCCGCCTCGCCGAGGCCGCGCGCAGGCTGAAGGACGAACGCTACCTCGACATCGCACGGCTCAACGAGCTGGCCATCCGTTACGACCAGGGGGCGGTCGCGGTCGCCGCCGAAATGCGCCGCACGGCCCGCGACGGCCGCGACTGGTTCGTGCGCGCCCACGCCGCCCGCCTCGCCGCCCTCGCCCTCATGGACCAGGGCCGCATCGGCGAGGGGCTGGAGCTGCTCACCGCCGCCCAGGCCGACATCCCGCGGAACGATCCCTTCGCCGCCACCGCCCACGCCGGCGTCTGGGAGGTGGTCGGCATGGGGCTCAAGGACCTCAACGACATCGAGGGCGCCGCCTCGGCCTTCCGCAAGTTCGAGATCGACTACTCCAACCCGGCCTATCCGCGGCCCGACTTCGACAGCCTGTACAATCTGGCGGTCATGGCGGTGAAGGTCGGCGATCTGGACCGCGCCGCCGGCTACTACGCGGCCCACCACCGCCTCGCCCTGCGCTCGGACCTGCCCACCCTGGTCATCTACGACGCGGGCCTGTGCGCCACCGTCGCCAATGCCCGCCACCGTCCCCGCGACGTCCTGACCTGCCTGGAGCCCTGGGGCGAGGACCTGGGCGCCGCGGCCTTCCTCGCCAGCGAGGTTCTGCCCCTGCGCGCCATCGCCCGCGCCCAGACCGGCCAGACCGCCGCCGCCCGCCGCGACCTCGCCGCCCTGCGCCGGCTCGAGGCCGAAGGCGTCGCTTCCGAGGTCGATCACGTCGAGGCGGAGGTGCTGTTCGCCGAAGGGCGCGCCGACGAGGCCTTCCGCCTGCTCCGCGCCCACATGCTGGAGGGCGAGGTCATCGCCGCCCGCAGCTTCTCCGCCGGCATCCACCAGGTCACCGGCGACATGCAGGAGCAGCTGACCGAGCGCCGCGAGCAGCTGGAGACGGCCCGCGCCAACACCAACCTGCAGCGGGCCGTCATCTTCATCGGCGTGGTCTTCCTGCTGTTCGCGGTCGTGGCCCTGATCTGGCTGTCGCGTCAGGCCGATCACCTGCGCAAGGCGCGTCGGCGGGCCGAGGACGCCAACCGCGCCAAGAGCGAATTCCTCGCCAACATGAGCCACGAGATCCGCACCCCCCTGAACGGCGTGGTGTCGATGGCCGACTCGCTCAGCCGCCGCCCCCTGGGCGACCAGGAACACGAGATGGTCGAGCTGATCCGCTCCTCCGGCGAGACCCTGGAGCGGCTGCTCTCCGACATCCTCGACAGCGCTCGCATCGAGTCGGGGCAGGTGACCATCGAGCCGGCGCCGTTCGACCTGGAGCAAGCGGTCGCCGACATCGGCGCCCTGTGGCGGGTCAAGGCCGAGGACAAGCGGGTGGCGCTGGAAGTCGACTTCGACTCCTCCTTGTCCGGCACGGTCCACGGCGACGCCGTCCGCCTGCGCCAGGTGCTGACCAACCTCGTCAACAACGCCCTCAAATTCACCAGCGAGGGCAGCGTCCGCATCGGCGTCTCGGCGGGGGAGGGCGACCGCGTCCTGTTCCGCGTCAGCGACACCGGCGTCGGCTTCGACCGCGAGCAGCGCAGCCGCATCTTCCACCGTTTTCAGCAGGCGGACGGCTCCATCACCCGCCGCTACGGCGGCACCGGCCTGGGCCTGGCCATCTCCACCGCCCTTGTCGACCTCATGGGCGGCGCCCTCGACTGCGACAGCACGCCCGGCGAGGGCTCCAGCTTCTGGTTCGAGATTCCGCTGCCCCGGGTCGAGGCGCCCGCTCAGGCGGCGGCCGCCGACGCCCCGGCGGCGACCGTTCACAGCGCCAGCCTGCGCATCCTGCTGGCCGACGACCACCCCGCCAACCGCAAGGTGGTCGAGATCATGCTGGGGACCACCGGCATCGATCTGGTCACGGTCGAGAACGGCCAGCAGGCGGTCGACGCCTTCATCGGCGGCGGCTTCGACCTGGTGCTGATGGACATGCAGATGCCGGTCATGGACGGCCTCACCGCCACCGCCGCCATCCGTCGGCACGAGGCCGATCAGGGCCTGAAGCGCACCCCGGTCCTGATGCTGACCGCCAACGCCATGGCCGAACACGTCGAGGCCGGCCGCGCCGCCGGCGCCGACGGTCACCTGACCAAGCCGGTCACCATGGCGGCCCTGTTCGAGGCCATCGGCGCAGCGCTGGAGCCGGTCCGCGAGCTGGAACCGGCCTAGGCCCTTACGGCCACTTCACCACCGGCGGCATCGAACTCAGGATCGACTCCACGTTGCCGCCGGTCTTCAGCCCGAACATCGTCCCGCGGTCGTACAGCAGGTTGAACTCGACGTAGCGGCCGCGGCGCACCAGCTGCTCCTCGCGTTCCTCCGCCGTCCACGCCTCGCCCATCCGCCCCCGAACGATGCGCGGATAGACCTCCAGGAAGGCCTCGCCGACGTCGCGGGTGAAGGCGAAGTCTCGCCCCCGGTCGCCGCTGTCCAGATGGTCGTAGAAGATCCCTCCCGTGCCACGCGGCTCGTTGCGGTGTGGCAGGAAGAAGTACTCGTCGCACCACGCCTTGAACTTCGCGTGCCAGTCCGGGTCGTGGGCGTCGCAGGCGGCCTTCATCGCGGCGTGGAAGGCGACGGTGTCCGGATGATCGTCGCGCCGGTCCGCGGCCAGCACCGGCGTCAGGTCCGCGCCCCCGCCGAACCACGCCTTGGTGGTGGCGATGAAGCGGGTGTTCATGTGCACCGCCGGCACGCGCGGGCTGGCCGGATGGGCGATCAGGCTGATCCCGGTGGCGAAGAAGCGCGGGTCCTCGGCCGCTCCCGGCACCTTGCGGGCGTAATCGGCGGGGAAGGCGCCGTGCACCGTCGAGACGTGCACCCCGACCTTCTCGAACAGCCGCCCGTGCATCATCCCCATGACCCCGCCGCCGCCCTCGGCCCGCTCCCAGGGGGTGCGAACGAAGCGTCCCGGCTCTCCCGGAAACAGGTCCGGCGAGGCCTCGTCCTCCAGCGCCTCGAAGGCGACGTGGATGCGGTCCCTCAGGCCCTCGAACCAGTTGCGGGCTTCGGCTTTCAGGTCGGCGAACGGATCAGCGTCGGTCATCCGCGGCTTGTATGCGGTCCCGCGGGGAGGGTGAAGTGCGCCCCGCGCCGCTGACTGCAAGAACCAAGCTGAAGCCCTCCCCCTCGATGGGGGAGGGTGGGGGTGGAGGCAGGCTGATTCAGGCGGAACCCCTATCGGGCTCCGTCGAAAAGGCAGGCAGCCTCCCGCGCCATATCCTGCGCCTCGCTGCCTCCACCCCCTCCTAACCCTCCCCCATCGAGGGGGAGGACTTCATTTTGGCTCCTGCCGCCTGCGGCGCGGGGCGCACTTCACCGGCTCCGCCGGACCGCATACAAGCCGCGGATGACCGACGCCGATCCGTTCGCCGACCTGAAGGCCGAAGCCCGCACCTGGTTCGAGGGCCTTAGGGACCGCATCCACGCCGCCTTCGAGGCGCTGGAGGACGAGGCTTCGCCGGAACTGTTTCCGGGCCCGCCGGGGCGCTTCGTGCGCACGCCGTGGAAACGGCCGGAGGGCGGCGGCGGGGTGATGGGGATGATGCACGGGCGGCTGTTCGAGAAGGTCGGGGTGCACGTCTCGACGGTGCACGGCGCCTTCCCGGCCGATTACGCCCGCAACGTGCCGGGAGCGGCCGAGGACCCGCGCTTCTTCGCCACCGGCATCAGCCTGATCGCCCATCCGGCCAGCCCGCGCGTGCCGGCGGTTCACATGAACACGCGCTTCATCGCCACCACGAAGGCGTGGTTCGGCGGCGGGGCGGATCTGACGCCGGTGCTGGCCGCGGACCGGCGCGACGATCATCCGGACACCGTCGCCTTCCACGCCGCGATGAAGGCCGCCTGCGACGCCCACGATCCGGACTGGCACGCCCGCTTCAAGGCGTGGTGCGACGAGTACTTCTTCCTGCCACACCGCAACGAGCCGCGTGGCACGGGAGGGATCTTCTACGACCATCTGGACAGCGGCGACCGGGGGCGAGA
>JAEZIH010000141.1 GCA_023416055.1 Pseudomonadota bacterium
GGAGGAGGCGGAGGCGCGGAAGGCGACGGTGGCGGGGGCGGGGGCGGTCCGGCCATGGCGTATCGGCCGGCCGGCGCCCGGAGCTGCGCGCTGGCCCGGGGCGTCAGCTCGAAGCCGACGGCGCGGCAGTTCTCCGGCGACACCACGCCGTCCCGGCCTTGGCCAGGCGTCGTTGCCAGCACCGGCACGGGCGCCATCGGGAGGGCGAGGGAGATCGCCAGCAGGGCCGACAGGGCGGGTCTTACGGGGCGGAACGTCATCGGCGTGGCTCCTTCAGCCGGTTCTCCAGGCCCCTATCCTCGCCCCGATCCGTCGGACGGTCCTCTGACGAAGCCTGACGCAGGGGCTTGCGCGAGGCACTGGCACCGGCGGGGCGGCGGCCCCACTATCGGAGGACACGGACGGGGCGAGCGCATGGCGGAACCGACGAGCGGACTGGACCTTGGCCACGTGGCGGCCCTGCTCGCGGCGGGCGTTGTGGCGGTGCCGGTGTTCCGGCGTCTCGGCCTGGGCTCGGTGCTGGGTTATCTCGCCGCCGGCCTGGCCATCGGGCCGTGGGGCGTCGGCCTGTTCGACGAGCCGGAGATCATCCTGCACGTCGCCGAGTTCGGCGTGGTCATCTTCCTCTTCATCATCGGGCTGGAGATGCGGCCCTCGCGGCTGTGGAAGCTGAAGCGGGACATCTTCGGCCTCGGCGCCGCGCAGGTCGCCGCCGCCGGCTTCCTGTTGACCCTGACCGGCATGGCCGCGGGCCTGTCCGCGCCGGTGGCCTTCGTCGGGGCCATGGGCTTCGTGCTCAGCTCGACAGCGGTCATCATGCAGACCCTCGATGAACGCGGCGAGCTGGGCTCGCACCGGGGACAGCGGGCGGTCTCCATCCTGCTGCTTGAGGACATCGCCATCGTGCCCTTGCTGGCGGTGGTCGCCGTCATGGCCGGGGCCATGGGGCTGGGGGGCGAGGCCGCGCCGCCGCTGTGGCGCACCGTGGGTCTGGCCGTCGGCGCGGTCGCTGTGGTGTTCCTCGCTGGCCGTTATCTGATGAACCCGGTGTTCCGCCTGTTGGCGCGCTACGGCGGGCGCGAGGTGATGACCGCCGCCTCCCTGCTGGTGGTGGCGGGGGCGGCGTTCCTGATGGATCTCGGCGGCCTGTCGATGGCCATGGGCGCCTTCCTCGCCGGGGTGCTGCTCTCGGAGTCGGTGTTCCGGCACCAGCTGGAGGCCGACGTCGAGCCCTTCCGCGCCATCCTGCTGGGCCTGTTCTTCCTCAGCGTCGGCATGTCGCTGGATGTCGGCGTGGTGCTGGAGCGCTGGCAGGTCATCCTCGGAGGGGTGATCGCCTTCATGGCCGTCAAGGCGGTGGCCATCTACGGCGTCGCCCGCCTGTTCCGCCACAGCGAGCGCGAGGCGGTCGAGCGCGCGGTCCTATTCGCCCAGGGTGGGGAGTTCGCCTTCGTCCTCTACGCCGCCGCCCTGTCGGTGGGCATCTTCGATGCGCGGGTGTCGGCCTCGATGACCGCCATCGTCATCCTGTCGATGGCCCTGACGCCGCTGGCGACCCTGGCGGTCGGCCGCTTCATGCCGGCCTCGACGCTGGACCCGGACCAGGCCGATGGCGTCGACCGCGCCGACAATCTGCGCGAGCGGGTGCTGATCATCGGCTTCGGCCGCTTCGCCCAAGTCGTGTCCCAGCCGCTGCTGGCGCGGGACGTCGACGTCTCGATCATCGACAGCGACGTGGAGATGATCCAGGCGGCGGGCGATTTCGGCTTCAAGGTCTACTACGGCGACGGCTCGCGGCTGGACGTGCTGCACGCCTCGGGCGCAGCGGAGGCGGAGACCATCCTGGTCTGCGTCGACCGGCAGGAGACCGCCGACCGCATCGTCGAACTGGTCAAGGCGGAGTTCCCGCTGACCAAGCTGTTCGTCCGCGCCTACGACCGCGGCCACGCGGTGCGGCTGGTCCAGGCGGGAGTCGACTACCAGATCCGCGAGGTCTTCGAATCGGCCATGGTGTTCGGCGAGAAGGTGCTGGTCGACCTCGGCTTCTCACCCGAGGAGGCGCGCGAGACGATCGAGGACGTGCGTCGGCGCGACGAGGAGCGGTTCGCCCTGCAGCTGGTCGAAGGCATCCAGGCCGGCCGCTCGCTGATGCGCGGCAACATCCGCACCACCCGTCCCGAGCCCTATGTGAAGCCGCGGCGCGAGGGCATGGCCCTCAACGAGGAGGCGGCCGAGGCGCTCGAGGAGGAGGAGGCCGAACGCGAAAAGGCCGGGACCTGATCGGTCCCAGCCTCGCTCCGCGCGAGACGGCGGTGATTACATGCCGGCCTTGATCTGTTCGGCCTGGCGCAGGTGAGCCTCGATCTTCGGCACTACCGAGCGGGCGTGGGCCGCCAGCGGGGAGTCCTCGTTCGAGAAGCCGCGATGCAGGGTCAGCGCCTCGTTGTGGGCGGCGATCTGCTGATCGATCCAGGTGCGGTCGAAATTCTCGGCCGAGGCCGAGCGCAGATTGTCGATCAGGCCCTGACGACGCTGGTCCAGCGAGGTCGGCGGCGTCATGTCGGGGGCGGCCTGCGGCAGCATGGCCTTCATGGCGTTGGAAGCGGCGGTGTGATCGGTCTTGATCATGTTCGCCAGTTCCTTGACCTGGGCGTTCTGCGAGCGCTCCAGAGCGAGGTCGGCGGCCTGGATCTCGTACATGTCGCCCATGGCGGCGTTCGGCACATAGGCCGAGACCATGTTCGAGCCCATGACGGCGGCCGACGTCTGGCCGACCGGGCCGGCGGCCATGTCCTGGGCCTTGTCGACGGCTTCGGGGCTCTTTTCCTGGGTGCAGGCGGAGAGCAGGGCGACGCAGGCGACGCCGGCGAGAAGTGGTCTGATCATGGATAATCCTCCTTGGGAGACCGCAAAACAGCTCAGGTCCGAGGCGGTTCCCCGCATTCGCGTCTGACCGGACTTCGGTGTATGGAGCGCGCCCGATGGACCGCCGCCTCTCGATCGCCCCGATGATGGACTGGACCGACCGGCACTGCCGGGCGTTCCATCGCACCCTCACGTCCCGGGCCCTGCTCTACACCGAGATGGTCACCGCGCCGGCGGTGATCCACGGCGACCGCGAGCGCCTGCTGGGGTTTGATGAGGTCGAGCATCCGGTGGCGCTGCAGCTGGGCGGGTCCGAGCCGGGGCAGCTGGCCGAGGCGGCGCGCATCGGCGAGGCGTATGGCTATGACGAGATCAACCTGAACGTCGGCTGCCCCTCGGACCGGGTGCAGTCGGGCCGCTTCGGAGCCTGCCTGATGAAGGAGCCCGCGCTGGTCGCCGACTGCATGGCGGCGATCCGCGAAGCGGTCTCCGTGCCGGCTACGGTGAAGTGCCGCATCGGCGTTGACGACCAGGACCCCGAGGTCGCCCTGTTCGAGACGGTCGACGCCTGCGCCGCTGTCGGGGTGGAGGTGTTCATCATCCACGCCCGCAAGGCCTGGCTGCAGGGGCTGTCGCCCAAGGAGAACCGCGACGTGCCGCCGCTGGACTATGCGCTGGTGCGCCGGCTGAAGCGCGAGCGGCCGCAGCTTTCGGTCTGCCTCAACGGCGGGGTGCTGTCGCTGGACGAGGCAGAGGCGCATCTGGACGACGCCGACGGCGTACAGCTGGACGGCGTCATGCTGGGCCGCGCGGCCTATCACGAGCCGGCCATTCTCGGTCAGGCCGATCGGCGCCTGTTCGGAGCCGCGACCGCCGACGTCGACGCCCATGAGGCCATCGAGCGCTACCGCCCCTACATGGCGGCCCGCCTCGCCGAGGGGGTGCATCTGCCGGCCATGACGAGGCACATGCTGGGCTTGATGCACGGCCGTCCCGGGGCGCGCGCCTTCCGCCGCATCCTGACCGTCGAGGCGGTGCGGCAAGGCGCGGGGCTGGAGGTGGTCGACCGCGCCGTCGAGGCGGTGCGCGACGCCGAGGGGCGGGCCGAGGCGAGGCGCGACGCCGCCTGACCCGGCTGATGCGCCGGAAACACACCCCGCCGACGCCGGCCGTGTTTACCCTTTTTCCGCGGAACGGAGCTGCGCCGTTCGCATTGGCTTGGCAGGGAGCGTGTCCATGCCGAAACGTCCGCCGTCCAAGCCCGATCTGCGCCTCGTCCCCGGGGACGCCGAGATCTATGACCTGATGCGAACGCCCGAGACCACGAGCGAACGCGTGCGGCGCCTTCAGCTCGAGGCGCGGGCGCTGGCGGTCGAGCAGGTCGAGGCGCTTGAACGCGTCCTGCTGGAGGCCTCGCGCATGGCGAAAGAGATCGCCGACGGCGGCGACGCCTATCCCGTCGGCGCGCGCGAGATGGCCAGCCGCCTGGCCGCGGACCTGCCTTCGCGGGCCGAGACCCTGAAGGCCATCGTCTCCCGCGCCCTCTAGGCGGCCCTGGGCGTTCGCCTATCGCGGATGCGCCGTGCGAGCCGGAAGACCACCACCGCCAGGATCAGCAGCACCAGCGGGACGATGATCGGCGCAAGGAAGGCGACGATCACCGTCAGCACCGCCAGCACGTCCTCGATGAAGGACACCACCGGATTGCCGAGCCCGGCTGTCGTGGCGGTCGAGCCGACGCGCACCCCGGTCTGGGCGGCGTTGAAGGCCAGGGCCGCCGGCGCGCCGACGATCAGGCCGGCCACCGCCGCCATTGCCGGATCGACGGCCCAGAAGACGCTGCCCGCCGCCACCGCACCCGCCACCGGTCGGGTGACGTAGCCGAGGGCGTTGAGGGCGTGATCGACGGCGGGGATCTTGTCGCCGAGAAATTCCGCGACCGTAGCCACGCCGAGGGCCGCGATGGCCGGCCAGGACACGAGCCAGTCCATCTGGTCGATCAGGCGAACCCCGAACATCTCGAACCGCGCCGCCAGCGCCAGCATGAGCAGCGGCAGGAAGGTTCGCAGACCCGTGGCGGAGGCGAGGCCCAGCCCCAGCAGGGCGGGCAGGACCCAGACCTGCATCGGCCCCCCCGCCTCGCCCAGCGCCTGAAGGTCGATCTCCGGCATCTCCGCCTCCTCCGTCCCCGGGGGATAATGCGCGGGAACGTCCGGCCGCTCCACCGACTTTCCCTTGTCCCCCCGAAAAGGAGCCGACCATGGATGACCGCTTCGAAAACCGCGCCGAAGACATCGCCGACCAGGAGCGGAAAATTCAGGCCGGCATTGATGCGAAAGAGGGCGACGACGGCGGCTCCGATGAGGAAGGCGCAGTCCAGGCGGGGGCGCGGAAGTACCCCGAGCCGCCCTTCCCCAAGCAGCACCAGAGGAAGCCCGGCGAGGAGTTCCGCCTCGACCCCGCGCCGATGTACGACGCCCCCTTCTGGAAGGGGTCGGGCAAGCTGGAGGGCATGGCGGCCATCGTCACCGGGGGCGACTCCGGCATAGGCCGCGCCGTGGCGGTGCTGTTCGCCCGTGAGGGTTGCGACGTCGCCGTCTGCCACCTCGACGAGGACCGGGACGCCGAGGAGACGAAGCGCGCGGTCGAGGCCGAGGGTCGGCGCGCCATCATACTGCAGGGCGACGCCGCCGATCCGGCCTTCAGCGAGGCGGCGGTGAAGGCGACGCTGGAGGCTTTCGGCCGGCTGGACGTGGTGGTGCCCAACGCCGCCTTCCAGGAACATGTCGAGGCGCTGGAGGACCTGACCCTCGAGCATTTCGACCGCACCCTGAAGACCAACCTTTACGGCTACTTCAACCTGGTGAAGGCGGCCGTCCCGCACATGAAGCCAGGCGGCGCGATCGTCATGACCGGCTCGGTCACCGGCATCATGGGCAACGACAACCTGCTCGACTACTCGATGACCAAGGGCGGCATTCACGCCTTCGCCCGCT
This sequence comes from Pseudomonadota bacterium, assembly GCA_023416055.1. Classification (GTDB taxonomy): domain Bacteria; phylum Pseudomonadota; class Alphaproteobacteria; order Caulobacterales; family Caulobacteraceae; genus Brevundimonas. Next base: position 5,862 of record JAEZIH010000141.1, read on the forward strand.
CGCTGGGGACCCACCTGGCGCCGCGGGGCATCCGTGTGAACGTGGTCGCCCCGGGCCCGGTGTGGACCCCGCTGAACCCCGCCGACCAGCCTGCCGAAAAGGTGGCGAAGTTCGGCTCGCAGACGGTGATGAAGCGGCCGGCCCAGCCCGAGGAGATCGCACCGGCCTTCGTCTTCCTCGCCTCGCCGCAGTGCTCCAGCTACATCACCGGAGAGATCCTGCCGATCATCGGCGGCTATGGCGGGGGCTGATCAGCCTCAGGCGACGACGTCGTCGTGCTCGGGATGGCGCTTCAGCCACAGCACGGCGTAGCTGCAGCGCGGGGCCAGCTTCAGGCCCTGCGCCCGGGCGTGCTCGGCCAGGGCCTGCATGAACAGCCCGGCGGCCCCTGATCCGCGCAGGGCGGGATCGGCCTCGACGTGCAGGATGACGCGGGTGTCGCCCTGCACGGCATAGTCGGCGAACACCGTGCGCATCTGCCCTTCGGCGTCGGCGAACCCCTGTTCGAAGCGCTGCTGGGCGACGACGTCGCGCAGGTCGGTCATGGGCGTTCACTCCTTGGCGGCTGTCGCGAGGCGACACCCGAACAATCCGGAGGAGAGGGCTGCGTTCCTCTCATTCCACCGATACGCGCCTCAACGTCACGACGCGTGTTTTCGACGCCTCAGGGCGCCCGGTCGCCGAGCAGGGCGAGCAGCCCCAGCACGCTCTTCACCGTGAACCAGACGCTGATCAGGAACCAGACCAGCAGGAAGAAGAACAGGAAGGGGATGCCGATCAGCACGACGCTGGCCACGGCGCTGACGGCGATGGCGATCCAGCAGGCGATGGTCCACCAGAAAACCGACCAGAACAGCCGGATCTGGGCGTCCAGATGCTGCAGCGGCACGCCCGACGCCGAGCTGCGTCCGGCGTAGGCGATCACCAGGCCGATCAGCACCAGCACGTTGGCGCTGGGAATCGAGAGGATGTAGAGCGCCCAGGCCAGGACGGCGGCGACCTTGCCGTCGTCCGAACCGCCGGAGCGGAACACGGGCTCGTCGCGGGGAGGGGTGGAGGTCATGCCTGCTCCTTCAGATCCACAAGCCGCGCGGTCTGGCGACCGGCCGCCCCGCCTTGAGGGCCCATACGCCGGCCGCGCCGCGCGCCACCAGCCAGAGGGCGGCGACGAACATGATGACCGGCCCGAGGCCGAACGGCACGAGGAAGAAGATCAGCCCCACCACAACCGCCATGGCCGCGATCCACAAGGTGCGCTGCTGATAGACGAAATGGGCCTGGGCCACCGGGTCGTCGGGCCCCGAACGGCCGGTCACGGCGAACAGGCCGATCACCGCCGAGACGCCAAGGGTGGGCACGGCGAAGAGGATGAGGGCGTAAACGGCGTACAGTCCCATGCCGCCTCCGGGGATGGCCGGGTCATCGCGGCGCCGCTGGCGGGCCTGAAACTCGGGCGAGGGTTCAAAGATGGAGGCGGCCGGCGCGGCGGGCCGTTCCGGCTGGGCGAGGACAGGCTCGGGCGCGGGGTCGATCCGGATCATCGCCGGTTCGGGGGCGGCGGGCGCGCGGACCGGGGCGGCGAACAGGTCGGGTTCGGGCTCGGCAGCGGGCGGCTCGGACAGCACGGTGCGCGGCCGGCCCTGCAGCGACGCCGGGCTGGCGAAGCCGATCAGGTCGTCGTGGTCTTCGGGCGCGTGCGGGTCGCCGGGTTCGGCCATGGGGGTCCTTCGAGTCCTCGTCTCCAGAATGACGTCCGCCCCCTCGGGGCGCAACCGCTTCGGAACGTGTCCGTCAACGCGCCAGGGTCAGTTCGCAACCCGGGGCGACGGCGCCGTCGAGGGCGCCCGGCTTTTCGATGCGGACCGTGCAGCGCTGCACGCGGTCGTCGGCCAGCATCCGGACGGCCAGCCGCTCGGCGAAGGTCTCGACAAGACCGACGTGGCCCTCGGCCGCGATGGCCCGCGCGGCCTCGGCCACGGTCTCGTAGTTGACGGTGTCGGCCAGCCGCTCGATCGCGGCGGGCGTCAGCTCAAGGTCGACGTCGATGACCAGTCGCTGCAGCCGGCCCAGTTCGTGGTCGTGCACGCCGATGCCTGCGTCCACGTCCAGCCCGCGCACGAAGACGGTCAGGGCCTCGCGGCGGAAGCCCGCTGCGGCGTCGGCGTCCGGGAAGGACAGGGGAGAGGACGCGGCCACGGGCTACTCCAGGATGTCCGGGGTCTTCCAGGCCAGGTGCTGGCCCCCGTCGACGGCGATCATCTGCCCGGTCACGAGCTCGGCGTCCACCAGCCAGCGCACCGCCGCCGCGACGGCCTCGGGCGTGCTGCGTCGGGCCAGCGGCACGGCGGCCGCTTCGGCGGCGAACTCCTCGGGGGTCTGGTGGACCGAGGGCAGGGTGGGGCCCGGCCCGACGCCGTTGACGCGGATGCGGGGAGCCAGTGCCTGGGCCATGGTCCGGGTGGCGTGCCAGAGGCCGGCCTTGGACAGGCTGTAGGAGAAGAACCGGGGGTCAGGCTTCAGCACCCGCTGGTCGAGGATGTTGATGATCGACGACCCGTCCGGCGCCTGGCGGGCGAACGCCTGGGCCAGCTGCACGGGCGCGCGCAGGTTGGCGTCCAGATGGGCGCTCCAGCTGTCGTCGGTGACGGTGTCCAGCCGGTCGTCGGCGAACACCGAGGCGTTGTTGACCAGCACGGCCAGCGGCCCCAGCGCCTCGACGGCGCGGCCGATCAGGGCCTGGACCGCCACCCCGGCGGCGAGGTCGGCGTCCAGCACCACCGCGCGCCGGCCCAGCGTCCGCACCTCCGCGGCGACGGCCTCCGCCTCATCGGCGGACGAGCGGTAGTGGATGGCGACGTCGAAGCCGGCCCGCGCCAGCTCCAGGCAGATGGCCCGGCCGATGCGGCGGGCCCCGCCGGTGACCAGCGCAGCCCCGGGCCGGGCCGCGGTCTCAGTCAACCCGGCCGAACTCGATGAAGTTGATGGCGGCGAGGACGGCGACGAAGCCGAGGATGATGAAGAGGGCCAGCATGGGTTGCTCCTTGTTGCCCCGGCATTAGTCCGCAGCGCCCGGCTGTTCAAGCCGCAGCGCGGTCGCGGCGGCGCCCCGCGGTATCCGCTCGCCATCGGCAGGCGGCGCGGCTACTCATCGGGGAATGAACCCCTCCCTCTTCGCCATCGTCGCCGTGGTCCTCGCCGGCGGCGCTACGGCCCTGCAGGCGCCAACCAATGCGAAGCTGGCGACGGCGGTCGGATCGCCGGTCAATGCGGCGCTGGTGTCGTTCGCTGTCGGCACGGCCGCGCTGGCGCTGGTCGCGGCGGCGCTGCAGGCGCGGCCGGACATGACGGCGGTCAGGGGGCTGCCGTGGTGGACGTGGATCGGCGGGCTGTACGGGGCCGTGTTCGTGGCGGCGGCGGCCTGGGGGGTGCCCCGGCTGGGCGTGGCCCTGACCATCATCCTGATGGTCGCCGGCCAGCTGCTGATCAGCGTCGTGGTCGATCATTTCGGCGCCATGGGCGTGCCGCGCCAGCCGATCAGCTGGGGCCGGATTGGCGGCGTGGCCCTGGTCGTGGTCGGCGTGGTTATGGTCCGGCGCTTCTGAGCCTATATCGGTCGGGATGACCGAGGAGACCCTCCCTGCCGATTCGCTGAAGGCCGCCGAGCTGATCCGCGACGAGGCCCGGCGCGCGCCCGACAAGCCGGGCGTCTACCGCATGTACGGGGAGGACGGCGCCTGCCTCTATGTCGGCAAGGCGCGATCGCTGAAGAAGCGCATCCTCCAGTACGCGCAAGGCCGCTTCCACACCCAGCGCATCGGCCTGATGGTCTCCCTGACCCGCTCGATGGAGCTGGTGGTCACGGCGTCCGAGACCGAGGCCCTGCTGCTCGAATCCAACTTCATCAAGAAGCTCAAGCCGCGCTTCAACGTGGTGCTGCGCGACGACAAGTCGTTCGCCGAGCTGATGATCCGCCGCGACCACCGCGCGCCCCAGATCCGCAAGCACCGCGGCGCCCACACCCTGAAGGGCGACTATTTCGGCCCCTTCGCCTCGACCTGGGCGGTCAACCGCACCCTGACTACGCTTCAGAAAGCCTTCCTGCTGCGGTCCTGCTCGGACAGCGTCTACGAGACCCGCACCCGGCCGTGCATGCTGCACCAGATCAAGCGCTGCTCGGCGCCCTGCACCGGCCTGATCTCGCTGGAGGACTACGGCCAGCTGGTCGACGAGGCCGAGGCCTTCCTGCGCGGCAAGTCGCGCGCCGTCATCGGCCGCCTGTCGCAGGAGATGCAGGCGGCGTCCGACGCCATGGACTTCGAACAGGCCGCCCGCGTGCGCGACCGCATCCGCGCCCTGTCGGCCATCGCCATGGAGAACTCCGTCAGCGCCGAGCGCGTGGCCGAGGCGGACGTCTTCGCCCTCCACTCCGACGGCGGCCAGGCCTGCGTGCAGGTGTTTTTCTATCGCGGCGGCCAGAATTGGGGCGGCCGCGCCTACTTCCCGCGCGTCGATCGCGCCGACACCGACCCCGAGATTCTCGCCGCCTTCCTCGGCCAGTTCTACGAGGACAAGCCGGTGCCGCGGCAGATCCTCACCAACGTGCGCCCGCACGAGAAGGAGCTGCTCGAGGAGGCCTTCTCGATGAAGGCCCGGACGGTCGACGGCCGCCGGGTGGTGTCCATCGAACTGCCGCAACGCGGGCCGCGCCGGGCGCTGGTCGACCACGCCCTGACCAACGCCCGCGAGGCGCTGGGCCGGCGCATGGCCGAGAGCTCGGCGCAGGGCAAGATCCTCGACGAGGTTTGCGAGGCCTTCGGCCTGGAAGGGCGGCCTGAGCGGATCGAGGTCTACGACAACTCGCACATCCAGGGCACCAACGCAGTCGGCGGCATGATCGTCGCCGGGCCCGAGGGCTTCCGGAAGACCCAGTACCGAAAGTTCAACATCCGCGGCGACGAACTCACCCCCGGCGACGACTACGGCATGATGCGCGAGGTGCTGCGCCGGCGCTTCGGCCGTCTGGCCAGAGAGGAGGAGGCGGGCGAGGAGGTCGAGCGCCCCGACCTGGTGCTGATCGACGGCGGCGCCGGTCAGCTGGCCGAGGCCGTGGCGGTGATGGCCGAACTGGGCCTGCACGACATTCCGGTGGTCGGGGTGGCCAAGGGGCCCGACCGCGACGCCGGGCTGGAGCGCTTCTTCATCCCCGGCAAGCCGCCATTCATGCTGCCGCTGAAGTCGCCGGCCCTCTACTACCTGCAGCGCCTGCGCGACGAGGCCCACCGCTTCGCCATCGGGGCCCACCGCACCCGCCGCTCGATGGACCTCAAGCGCAACCCGCTGGACGAGATCGAGGGCGTCGGTCCCGGCCGCAAGAAGGCCCTGCTGCACGCCTTCGGTTCGGCCAAGGGCGTCGGCCGCGCCTCGGTCGTCGACCTGGTCAAGGTCGAGGGCATCAACCAGGCCCTCGCCGAACGCATCCACGCCTTCTTCCGCAAGTCCTGACCTCGCTCCCGACGACTCTGGCGGTTCCCCGGGGCCGTGCTAAACCTGAGCGCGAGAAGGGGGAGTGCGTATGTCCAGAAGCTGGATCGCGGCCATGGCCGCGGTGGTGTTCTTCGCGACCTCGGCGGTTGCGCAGGAGGTCGAACGAGCGCCCGCGCCGGCCTGGGTCGAGGCGCCCCTCGCCCATGCGCCCGCGCCCGCTGTCGGCGACGCGGCGATGCGCGCCCACGCCATCGATCACCAGGTCCGCTTCGACGCGGAGGGCGTCCACACCTACACCTTCCAGCGCTTCGAGCCGCTGACCCGGCAGGGCCTGAGCACCGTCGGAACCGTCACCCTCGTCTGGAGCCCGGCCTTCGAGACGGTGCAGGTCCACACCCTGCGGATCATCCGCGGCGGCCAGACCATCGACATCCTCGCCAGCCAGCAGTTCGAGACGCTGCGGCGTGAAAGCAACCTCGAGTCCGCCATGCTCGACGGCCGGCTGACGGCTACCCTGCAGCCGCGCGACCTGCGCGTCGGCGACGTTCTGGAACTGGCCTTCACCATCCACGACAGCCTCGGCGTCCTGGCCCCGCACCTGGAGTCGTTCGGCGGCTCGATGTCGTCCGAGACGATCGACCGGTATCGCCTCCGCGCCACCTGGTCCGACGACCTGCCGATCCGGGTCGAGGCCACCGAGCCGTGGGCGGATATCCGTCCGCGCCGCCAGGGGGACGGCTGGATCTACGAGATCGAGGCCTCCGGCCTGCGAAGCGACAACATCCCGGCGGACCTGCCGGGGCGCTTCACCATCTCCCGCACGGTGCAGTTCACCGACTTCGCCTCATGGGCTGACGCCTCGCGCCTGATGGCTCCGCTCTACGAGACGGGCGCCACGCTCGAAGCGGGGTCGCCCCTGCTGGCCGAGGCCGAGCGTATCCGGGCGGCCCAGCCCACCCCGGCGGGCCGGGCCATGGCGGCGCTGCGGCTGGTCGAGGACGAGGTGCGCTACCTCGCCCTGTCGATGGGCGACGGCAACTACGTGCCGATGTCCGCCGACGAGGTCTGGCGCAGCCGCTACGGCGACTGCAAGGGCAAGACGGTGCTGCTGCTCGCCCTGCTGAAGGAGCTGGGGATCGAGGCCGAGGCGGCGCTGGTCAGCACCCGCTGGGGCGACGGCCTGGACGAGCGCCTGCCGATGGTCGGCTGGTTCGACCATGTGATCGTCCGCGCCGTCGTCGACGGCCAGGTCTACTGGATGGACGGCACCCGGATCGGCGACCGTCGCCTCGAGGAGCTGATCCCGCCCCCGTACCGCTGGGGCCTGCCGGTGCGCGCCCGGGGCGCGGAGCTGGAAGCCATCATCCAGCCGCCCCTGACCATCCCGGGCATGGAGGTGGTGGCCGAGATCGACGCCAGCGCGGGCCTCGACGCCGACGCCCCGATCGTGTTCGACATCGCCTATCGCGGCGACTACGCCACCGCCCTGCGGCGCCAGCTCGGGTCCATCCCCGCCGACCAGCTGGAGGCTATGATGAAGTCCCAGGTCGACGGGCGCGACGGGACCGTCACCGTCGACAGCGTCGAAACCCGCTATGACGAACCCGCGAACGTCCTGCATCTGATCCTGCGCGGGAGCACCCGGCTGAGCTGGGTCAACGGTCCCGGCGGCCGGGTCATGGCCATACCGGAATCGACCCTCGTCCTGCCGGCCAGCGGAGAGCGGCGCGGCGTGCTGGCGAGGTTCGCCGACCACCCCCACGCCATCACCCACCCGGTCATGGTCCGCTCGGTCAGCCGGTTCCGCCTGCCCTATGGGGGACGGGGCTTCGCCATCGAGGGCGGCGACCAGACCATCGAAGGCGGCGGCTACCGTCTCGAGCGGCGCGGCGTGCTTGCGGACGGTGTGGCCGAGATCACGGTCACCTCCACCACACTGACATCGGAGGTGACGGCTGAGGAAATGGCCGCCGTGCGCCGTCGGGCTGAGACCGCCTCGGCCTTGCCGCTGCGCGTCCGCGCCCCCGCCAGCTACGTCGCCACCGCCGCTGACTCGGCCCGCAGCCAGGCCGGCGACAGCGACACCACGGAGCTGATCGAGCGCGCGCGACGTCTCTCCGCCGCCGGCGACCAGGCCGGGGCCCTCGCCCTGCTCGACGCCGCGGTCGAACGCGATCCGGAGAACGGCGAGCCCCTGAAGGCCCGCGGCGGCATCCGCTACGCCGCCCGCGACTACGACGGCGCCCGCGAGGATTACGATCGCGCGGTGGAACTCGATCCCGCCGACCAGGATGCGGCCCGTGCCCAGGGCGTGGTCGCCTATGTCCAGGGAAAGTACGGCGAGGCCGTGGTCAGCCTGACGGTCGCCCTGAGGCTGGACCCGGGCGATCTCGACGCCATGGCCATGCGCGGCGCAGCCTACTACCAGCTGGGCCGCTGGGATCGCTCGCTGGCCGATTATCGCGCGCTCAAGACAGCCGCTCCGGGGGAGCCGGGCGGGGCCTATGGCGAACTGCGCGCCTTGCTCCGGCTCGGCCGCACCGAGGAAGTCCGCACCCTAGTCGCGGCGCGACTTGAGGACGACCCGGCGGACGGGACCGCCCTGGACGCGCTCGTGCGGCTGGAGAAGCAGGCCGGGTCTGCGGCGGCGGCCCTGCCGGCGCTGGACCTGGCGCTGGAACGCGCCCCGGAGGCGATCGAGCTGCTGGGCCTGCGAGGTCGCATCCGGGCCTCGGTGGGCGACGCCGAGGGCGCGCGCGAGGATTTCGCCGCCTTCCGCGCCGTCGATCCCGGCGATCCCCTGCTGCGCAACAACGTCTGCTGGGCGCAGGCTCTTGAGGCGTTCGATCTCGATCAGGCCATGAACGATTGCGACGTGGCCGCCACCGCCGGCGAGGCCGCCTTCATCGACAGCCGGGCCATGGTCCTGCTGCAGATGGAGCGCTACGCCGAGGCCGTGGCCGAGTACGACCGGGCCCTGGCGGCGCAGCCTGACCTGGCGGCGTCCCACTACGGCCGGGGCCTCGCGCGCCTGGCGATGGGGGACGCGGGCGGTCGCGAGGACATCGCCAGGGCCCTGGCCCGCGATATCGATGCGGCGGAGGATTTCGAGGTCTTCCAGGCCCGTCATCCCGGGCTGGCGGACTAGAGGGGGCTGGCGTCCGGGCCCGGATTGAGGCAAGGCGCCAGTCATGACCCAGTCGACCGACGAACTCGCGGCGGGCTACCGCCGCTTCCGCGACAACCGCTGGCCGCAGGAGCGGGCCGAGTACGAATCCCTGGCCGCTGGCCAGAAGCCGCACACCCTGATCGTCGCCTGCTCCGACAGCCGCGCCGACCCGGCCCTGATCTTCGACGCCGCGCCGGGCGAGCTGTTCGTGGTCCGCAACGTCGCCAACCTGGTGCCGCCCTACCAGCCGGACGGACAGCTGCACGGCGTCTCGGCGGCGCTGGAGTTCGGCGTCAACGCCCTCGGCGTCTCCCGCATCGTGGTCATGGGCCACGCTTACTGCGGCGGGGTGAACGCCATGCTGAACGGCGCGCCGGACAGCTGCCGCGACTTCGTCGCCCCCTGGGTAGCCCAGGCCACGCCGGTGGTGCGGCTGATCTGCGAGAGCTTCCCCGCCGAGGACTCCGAGCGCCTGGCGGAAGAGACGGTGGTCCGCCTGTCGATCGAGAACCTGCGCACCTTCCCGTGGATCGCCGAACGCGAGGCGGCGGGGCGGCTGACACTGACCGGACTGCATTTCGGCATCGCCGACGGCGTCCTGCGGGCCCTGAAGGGGCCGGGGCGGTTCGAACCGCTGGGCTGAACGCTCGCCACCTGCATCGAAGCGTGGCACATCGGCGTTGCAGCACGGATGCCCAGCATGACCCCGACCTACCCCGCCAACCCGATCCCCAACATCCTCACCGGCCTGCGCCTGGTGGCCGGGGTGGTGATGTTTCTGCTGCTCGCGGGCGCCGCGCCCCAGGGCCTGCCCTTCCTGCCGCCGGACTTCCTCAGCCCTAGCGACCAGTTCCGCTTCGCCCGCACGGCCTTCGTGATCTTCATCGTGGCGGCCTCGACCGACTGGGTCGACGGCTTCCTCGCCCGGCGCTGGCACGCCACCACGCGCTGGGGGGCCATCCTTGACCCGATCGCCGACAAGGTGCTGATCACCGGCGCCATCCTGGGCGTGCTGGCCTGGGGCTCGGTGCCGCAGGCCGCGATCCCGTGCGGCCTGATCCTGTTCCGCGAGTTCGCCGTCTCGGCCCTGCGCGAGACCGTAGCCGGCAAGGTCAAGCTGCCGGTCACCCTGCTGGCCAAGTGGAAGACCGTCCTGCAGATGGTCGCTCTGGCCTGCCTGCAGCTGGCGCTCGCCCCGCTGTGGGAGGGCTTCGGCCTGCCGTTCGAATGGCTGCCGCCCTTCCAGACCTTCGCCTACCTGCTGTTGTGGGCCGCCGCCATCGTCACCCTGTGGACCGGCTGGCAGTACTTCTCGAAGGCGCAGCAGAAGATGAGCCAGATCTAGGGCTTAGGGCTTAGGGCTTAGGGACGACTTCCCCACTTACTAAGCCCTAAGCCCTAAGCCCTACGACCTAAGCCCTCACTTCGCTCCCAGCTCCTCCACCAGCCGCTCCATCCCGTAGACGTCCCGCAGCGCCGCGGTGACGGCGGCGGTGGTGACGATCACCGAGCGGTTGACGTTGCGGTCGTAGCCGTAGGCGTTGCGCTGGGTCAGGACGGTGGAGTCGAAATTGGCCCCGACGATCTCGAAGGCCTCGGTGACGACCGGGCTGCCTGACGAGCCGCCGATGGTGTCGGACGACACCGCCATGTTCATCACCGTCTCCGGGTCGATGCGATCCTTCGCCGCCAGCAGCTTCGGAGCCACGTCGAACGGCGCGGCGCCGGTGGCGCGGTCCCACAGGCCGGCGAAGGTGGTGAAGGCGCCCCAGCGCTGGCCGGGGACGTCGGAGCCCTCGATCTTGCCGTAGGTCAGGCGAAGCGTGCCGGTGGCGTCGGGATAGACGCTGTCGCCGTAGGCCTGGAAGCGCAGGGCGGCCAGCTGCTCCGAGGCGCGGGCGGTCGGAGCCTCGACGCGGGTCTCCCACTGCTCGCGGACTTCCCGGGTCTCGTCCTGGATCGACAGCAGATACCGGATCAGCGGATCGTCAGACGCCTCGATGGCGGCCAGGCCGCCTTCCCACAGCGCGCGCCGCACGGCGGGATCGGCCAGCTTCGTGCCCTCGACCAGACGCGCCGACAGGCCCTCGGGGCTCTCGCGGCCCAGCAGGCCGCGCACGCGCGGATCGTCGACGGTCAGCCACTCGCGGGTCTTCGACAGCCACCACTCCAGCCGCACCTGCTCCAGGGACGGATAGACGGGGCGCTCGGCGAACAGGCCGGACTGGACCGCCGCCAGACGGCTGTCCGCGTATTCCGGCAGGCGCTCCGCCGAGGGCTTCTCCCGCTCCTGCGCCGCCCGCACCAGCGTCCGCGCCCAGCCGAAGAGCTGCGAGCCTCCGCCCACCGAGGTGGTGCCCAGGCCCGTGCCGCCTTCCAGCAGCGCCATGGCCGGATACAGCTCGCGGGTAGCCGCCTGCGCCGCGGTCAGTTCGCTCCACGGGTCGCCGGCGCCGGCGAGGCCGCGGGCGCGCTGGCGGAAGTCGGCCTCCGCGTCGGCCTTCATGCGCATGAACGCCGGGTCGACCAGCGCCGCCATGCGTCCGCGCCCGCGCTTGTATGTGTTCTCCACGCCCGAGATCGGGTCCATGGCGATGAAGGCGTTCTCCTCGCTCTCTTCCGAGAAGCGAATGAGGCGACCCCGCAGCTCCGAGGCGATCAGCTGGTCCAGCGGCAGGACCACGTCGCGGATGGTGGTCAGCTGGTCCATGGTCAGCAGACGCTGGGTCGAGCCCGGGCTGCCCGAGACGAAGACCGGCGTGCCCTCGACCGGATTGTCGGCCTTCCAGGTGAAGTGGGTCGGCGTCGCCACCGGCCGGCCGTCCTCGTAGAGACGGATGAAGGCGGCGTCGATGGCGAAGCGGGGGAAGGAGAAGTTGTCCAGGTCGCCGCCGAAGGTCGCCGCGCGGTCTTCCGGCGCCCAGGCCAGGCGCACGTCGGTGTAGCGGCGGTACTTGTACAGCTTGAACTGGCCGCCGCGGTACAGGCTGACCACTTGGCAGCGGAACTTGTCGTCGCCGGCGCAGCCCTCCTGCTCGATGCGGCCGGCCTCGGCGTCGCGGGCGCGGGTGAAGGCCTGCCCCTCAAGCCCGGCGCCGGCGGCCTGCATCCGCTCGGTGACGTCGGTGATCTCGGTCAGGATCTCGGCCGAACCGCCCGGGCATTTAAGCTCTTCCTCGCGGCTGCGCGGGGCAAAACCGGTCTCGGCGTAGTTGGTCTCGGGCGTCGACAGGTTGGCCACGCAGGTGGCGACGCAGTGGTTGTTGGTCATCACCAGGCCTTCGCCCGAAACGAGACCCGCCGAGCAGCCCCCGAACTTCACCGACGACAGCCGCACCCGGTCCAGCCACGCCTGGTCGATGTTGGTGCCCAAGGTCTGGTTGGCCCGCGCGATGGGGAAGTTGTCGAAGGTCCACATGCCCTCCTCGGCCCGCGCCGACGAGGCGGCGGCGACTGCGAGAACGGCGACGGAAGCGGCGAGGGCGTGGCGCATGAATGTCTCCTTCCTTCTCCACTTGCGGGAGAAGGTGTCATGCGAAGCATGACGGATGAGGGGGCGCACCGGCGCGACCCGAACCAGGGGCCGGACCATGAATGACGAAGGGGTCGCCCGGCAAGACCGGTGCGACCCCTCATCCGACCTCCCCCGGCATTCGCCGGGGT